>JBBDXV010000352.1:0-2527 GCA_040902165.1 Pseudohongiellaceae bacterium | reverse complement strand
AAGCATTTTACGCGTGTATGAATATCCACATAAAGCCTGACATGCTGCTACGGGTGGCGACACTGTCTGGAGCCCTTGCAGTGACCGTTGCCCTGTACTGGGTCGGGCTGCGCGGTGCTTTTCTGCTGGATGATTTGCCTAACCTTGGCATCATCAGCCGGTTGCCTCCTGAACCTGCCTTTCGCGACTTCTGGAACCTGGCCGTTACCGGTCTTGCGGGTCCGCTGGGCCGGCCCGTTTCACTGTTATCTTTCCTTTGGCAATATCAGACCTGGCCCGACCCCTTTGCGTTCAAGTTGGCGAATCTGGTGATACATCTGGTGAACGGCATACTGGTGGCGCTGATGTGTGCGCTGATTGGAAAATGCCGTAGTGGCACCACTCCCGCGGTTGCCGTCATCACACTTTCTGTCTTCATATGGCTGGCTAATCCTGTCCAGGTCTCCACCGTACTCTATGTTGTGCAGCGCATGACTCAGCTGTCAGCGATGTTCAGCCTCGCTGGTATCTGCGTTTATCTCACGGGACGTCGACAGTTTTTATTGCATCGAAAGGGTCTTGGCGTCAGCCTGATGGCAGGTGGCACCCTCGGCGGCGCATTGCTTGCCAGCCTCAGCAAGGAAACCGGGGTCCTGATTTTCCCCTATATCGCCGTGCTGGAATTCACGCTGTTGACTCAACCGGTCCCGGAAAGCTTCCGGCGCGTACGCCGCTTCCTTATCTACTGGCCTCTGGCTTTGGGGTTTCTTGCTTTCTGTGCCTATGTTCCTTCGGTATTGCCGCTCTATGACCTGAAACCATTTGGCATGGGGGAAAGAGTACTGACCCAGTTTCCTGTGTTACTTGTTTATCTCGCCTCTGCAGCATGCATGCTGCCGAATAATTTCGGTCTCTTCCACGACGACTTCCCTACCGCTCAAAGTCTGCTGGCGGATGCCTGGGTCATTCCCTGCATTCTGATCGTGGTATCTCTGTTGACGCTGGCGTTGCTCAAGCGACGCCAGTGGCCCTGGCTGTCCTTTGCCATCTTGTGGTTCTTTGCCGGGCATTCCCTGGAAAGCACGATCATGCCCTTGGAATTGTATTTCGAGCATCGCAACTATTTACCCCTGCTGGGTCCTGTTCTTGCTCTGGTGACAGGTTGGTCGACGCTGGCAAGCACTGCCACACCGGTATTGCGGAATTTTGTTTATGGGGGTAGTGCAATATTACTGCTCTGGATGTCACTGCTGTGTTTTTCCCAGACACGCTTGTGGGGCAATCCTCTAGAACAGGCCTTTGCCGCTTATGAAGCTCATCCTGGTTCCTATATGGCCCAGTCCAACCTGGTGTACAACCTCAGCAGTGACGGCCAAACCCAGGAAGCGTTTGAATTTCATCTGGGTTCTATCGATCCGGCGGTGCCGCGGGTTTACAACTATGTCCGCTGGCTGGAGTTCGGTTGCCTGTTGCCTGGAATTTCAATGCCAGCAGACGATGTGCTGGGGCACCAGGCCAGAGAGTCTCGGCATGACTATACCGTCATCAATATGTTGAATAGCCTGACCTTTGGTATTTTAGGTGGAGAGTGTGTGGCTGTACCAGTTCCCAAATTGCTACTGATTCTGCAAGCTTTGTCGGAAAATCCGGCGTTTGCGATCAGTTATCCAGACCTTTATCAGTTGCGCGCATTTTTGCTGGCCGGCGCTGGTGATTTTCAGGCCGCCGCAGAGCTGGCGTCCCGGTCCTTTTCTTTACGACGTGATGTCCGCGTAGCACTCTATCGCGTCGCCTGGCTGGTGCGAGTCGGAGAAAGTGAGCTTGCACGAACCGAACTGGAAATATTGAAGATTCAATTCGCCGAAGAAATAGCGCAAAGCGCCGAATTCACAAACCAGTTTGAATTCCTCGACGCTGAATTGGATTAATTGACAGTATTTCCAATCACATCAGATGTCAGGGTCATATATCGATATATCGAATTGGACCTATCTGCATTTCCATCCGGACGCTACAATTGCGGCTTTCAAACTGCAACCTGAGCGGAGAATTATCGCAGCATGGCAGCCCTGGTATTGGACGGCAAGACACTGGCACAGAAAACCGAAGCGGAGCTGACCGCCCGAGTTGCCAAACTGAAAGCACAAAGAGGGGGACAGACCCCGATTCTGGCGACGATTCTGGTGGGCTCGGATCCGGCATCTGCCTCGTATGTGCGCGCCAAGGGCAATGCCTGTGTGCGGGTGGGTATGGAATCACTCAAGATCGAGTTGCCCCAAAGCACAACCACGGATGAGTTGCTGGGCCACATCCATACACTGAATGCCAATCCCAATGTCCACGGCATCCTGTTACAACATCCAGTACCGCCACAGATAGACGAGCAAACCTGTTTTGATGCAATAGATAAAGACAAGGACGTGGACGGCGTGACCTGCCTGGGTTTTGGCCGCATGGCCATGGGTCTGCCCGCGTTTGGATCCTCTACACCGCAGGGCATTATGCGACTGTTGCAGGCTTACAAACTCAATCCCGAGGGCCGGCATGC
>JBBDXV010000351.1:0-2544 GCA_040902165.1 Pseudohongiellaceae bacterium | reverse complement strand
GGCCACACCATGTCTGTGGCCGATTTCGTTATCGAAATCACACTTTAGATTCCAGAATTCAGTAATCGATCAGTCTAATTTCAGAACTGGCTCACAAATAAAATACGCAGTTAAATCATGGTGTTGACGAATTGACACCGGACGGACACACTTTCCCGAACTCGACATTAGGCTCACCATAGGAAGGAACGCACTGATGGGGAATATCATTCGACTCTGCGATTACAAAAGCCGCGAGCTCACGCCGACTACCTTCGAACATAATTGCCTCATTCCGATTGAATTCGGTGCTGGCAACGGTGACTTTTTTCGTTGCATGGAGCTAATCGCGAATTTTGGCAACGGGGCTGTGCAGGTACGCCCCGTTAGTGATGACACCCACGAACTTGTCTACCTAATGCGCGTAGGCGACGCCATCGTGCTCAACAAACGCTTGCTTGAAGAAGATGAGCTTACTGATCAAGAGATCGCCGAACGGATCGACCTGATCCAGATGCTGGAAAATATCAACGCCTCGTTGCTGGAAAATATCTGGAATGCCTTTTATCGGCGGACCGGACTCGGCCACTAGTCCAGTTGCAGGGTCGCTAGGGGAGATAGGGCAGGGGCTGCGACATCAGGGCCACTTCTTGTTGGCGTCCAGGGAAATAAAATCCATTTTTGCTCTCCACCGCCTCGACCGGCAGGATCGCCAGAACATGACAGTTTCCCTCACTGTCCTTCAACATCTTTAATACTTCATTACGCTGTTCTGATCCATTTTCCAAATGGCAAATGTATTTTTCCGGTACGCAGTCAATATTCCCGGCCAGAAGATAATAGAGACGTTTCCTGGCCATACTTCGGTAGTACATCCGCGCCACTATTTCCTGTCCCGTATAACATCCCTTTTTGAAATTGATCAGTCCGGACAGATCATAGTTCAATTGCTGGGGCAAATAGATTTCAGTCATACCTGCTTCGATATGGACTATCCCTGCCCGCATGTCTTCTCTTGTCCAGTCCGCTCCGGTGGCAGACAAGGAAGACAGCCGAATCGTGGCAATCACATCGCTGTCAGAGGATGAGGCTGAATCCAGATCCACCCAGATCTCATAGCGGGGAACCAGTCCGGCAATCTTGATGATTGAAATATTTCTTTCCTGGACTACCCTGCCGTCCACCACCGGGCTACTAGCGAATATTTCCGTCAACAATCTATGGGCATCATTGCCGAGCAATCCATAGCGCGCGAAGCGTGAGCTGACCAGGCTGGTTTTGGCTTTTGAAAAGACGATGTATTTGTCCAGCACGGCCTTGACCACTGAACCCAAACCGGATTCCAGTTGTAAATAGCAGTCGTCCCCCAGCTGCATCAGGCGAAAGTCAGAAATGACCCGCCCTTTGAGGTTGCACAGTGCACCACTGAGAGATTGGGAAGGGCTGAGATCATCAAGGTTGCAGGAAACCTGTCCCTGCAAAAACTTCCGTGCATCCGGTCCCTGTACCTTGACCAGCTCAAACGGGTCCAACTGCAAAAACGTGCTGTGCATAGTCTAATTACCTGGGCTGCCGGGCATCCTGGCAACCTGAAAGTCGCAACATGATACTTTTTTCCGCATAATTCGCAACGACCCGGGAAATCTCTCGGGCTGAATATCAGACCAGTTACCGCGAGCGCTGAATGGACGAGTTGGACGAGAAAAAGGTGTTATGGCACAGCAGACGCGGAATGCTGGAGCTGGACTTATTGCTGATTCCTTTTGCCAGTGGTCGATTCGCAAGCCTTTCAGCTGAACGGAAACAGTTATACATGGAGTTGCTGCGTTGTGAAGATCAGGATATTTTTGCCTGGTTGTTACAGCGGGAAAAACCCGTTGACGCCCGCCTTGAGGAAATCATCGGCCTGATTCTGGAAACATCCGCCAGCTCCAACTAGACTTTGATTTTCTGATCGCCATGGCTGTGAATCTCAATTGCTTATCCTGGAACCAAGACCCGGTAATATTGAAACAGTGTGGCTGTCTGCGATTCATTTGCTGGCGTTTGTTGCATTGGGCCAGGCAGGGATTGATGAACTGATTGTCCGGCTGCTTGCCGGGTTGGTCTTTCTGAGCCTGGTGTACTCGGTGGCGACTCTGCGCAAGCGCAGCCCGCCCCGGCTGAAAAGCCTGGTGATCTGCGGCAATGAAATAACCCTGGCAGGCAGTCACGGCAGTCAAACCTGCCGACTGGTCAATGCCGAAGTTTGCGGCGACTTTTTTACCCTGCTTGAAGTCTCTGTAAGCAATGACGAAGAACGCGGTTGGTGGTCAGCGAAAATCAGCCGGCAGAAGATTTTGATTTTGCCAGCCATGGTCGGCAGAAAAGCCCATTGCCAACTGCGACGCCATCTCAGGTTCAGTGCCTGGCGCCGGGCAGGGGAAGTTCAGGACTCGCTGTAGTTTTTCGGAATCAAAATTGTATCGGCAGGCACCGGCGCGAGCTCGGGATAATCGAGCGTGTAGTGTAGACCTCTGCTTTCCTTGCGCAGCATCGCGCAATTGATCACCAGCTTCGCCACCA
>JBBDXV010000350.1:0-2546 GCA_040902165.1 Pseudohongiellaceae bacterium | reverse complement strand
CGGTGTTAATTGCGAATAATTAGCGCTAGAATCACGCCTCGGCAGTTATTCATGGTTGGAGAGATTAATGGCCTGGAACGAACCCGGAAACGGTGGTGACAATAAAGATCCCTGGAACAGCGGTCGTCGCGGCAAGAATGATGGCCCTCCTGATATCGATGAAGTCATTAAGAACCTTAGTAAGAAACTGAACAGCTTGTTTGGCAGTTCCGGCAAGAGCGGTAGTGGTTCTTCCGGCGGTTCTCCTGTGAGTGGTGGCTTTTCTGCCGGCCTGGCCGGTGGATTGTTGCTGACCGTAGTGGTGATCTGGGCATTCATGGGGTTCTACTTGGTGGACGAAGCAGAACGTGGCGTGGTGCTGCGCTTCGGCAAGGTAATGGATGAAGTGGTTCAACCCGGGCTGCACTGGAATCCACGCATTATTGATGAAGTCACTGTAGTCAATATTCAGGAACTTAACACGCGTTCCTATCGCAACGACATGCTGACAACCGATGAGAACATATTGGCATTTGCCGTGGCGATTCAGTATCGCATTCAGGACCCGGTTAATTATGTGATTGCGGTACAGGATCCGGAACGCAGCCTCGATAACGCAGCCGAATCTGCAATACGCCATGCGGTAGGCGGCAATTATATGGACCAGATTCTGACCACTGGTCGTTCCACCCTTGCCGACGAGGTTCACAATCGTCTACAGGGTTATATGGAAGTCTACAATACCGGCATCCTGATCAGTCAGGTGAACGTGGTGGATGCACAGCCACCTGATGCGGTTCGTCCGGCATTTGATGACGTGATTCGTGCCCGAGAGGATGAACAACGAGCCCAGAATAATGCACAGCGTTATGCCAACCAGGTGATCCCGGAAGCGCGCGGTGAGGCGCAGCAGGCGATTGAACAGGCCAACGCCTACAAGCAGGAAGTGGTCGCACGGGCGCAAGGTGACGCGTCACGATTTGATCAATTGCTGACCGAATACCGGAAGTCACCTGCAGTCACTAGACAGCGCCTGTATATTGATTCTTTGCAGGATGTGATGACAAATTCCAGCAAGATCATGATAGACGTCGAAGGCGGCAGTAACATGCTTTATGTGCCGCTGGACAAGATCATGGAACAAGGCGCTTCTGCCAATCGCAGCCCCAACTCTACGCAGGAATTGCGTGATCTGGCCAATCAACTGGCTCCCTATCTACAGGTGCCGGTTTCCCCCAATGCGGTCAATACAAACCGTATAACCACTGATGGAAGAGGGCGCTGATATGAAAAACTTCTTCACCGTCGGCGTTCTGTTTGTAATTCTGATCGTTGCCGGTAATACCTTGTTTGTAGTGAAAGAGACCGAGCGGGCAGTGATGCTGAGATTCGGCGAGCTTGTGAACGCTGATGTGGCACCGGGTTTACATGCCAAGATTCCATGGGTGAACACGGTACGCAAGTTTGATGCAAGGATTCAAACGAGTGATTCCCAGCCCCAGCGCTTTCTGACCCTGGAACAAAAAGCATTGCTGGTGGATTCCTATGCCAAATGGCGCATCATCGATGTGGGGCAGTTTTATGTTTCAACCAGAGGAGATGTAAGCAGCGCAGGCAGCCTCCTTGCGGAACGAATCAATGATGGTTTGCGCGACCAGTTTGGCGCCAGGACGCTTCAGGAAGTTGTGGCTGGTGAGCGCGATCAGCTGATGATGAATATTACCAGTGAACTCAACGAGACAACCGCTTCAGACATTGGTATCGAAGTAATTGATGTAAGGGTGAAGCGAATAGATCTGCCTGACGATGTGCGTTCATCGGTTTATGAGCGTATGACCACCGAACGAAACCGAGAAGCCCAGGAATTGCGCTCACGCGGTGAAGAGCTGGCCATAGGAATAAGAGCCGATGCGGACCGCCAGGCACGGATATATATTGCAGAAGCATATCGTGACGCGGAGCAGCTCCGTGGCGAAGGCGATGCAGAAGCCACGTCTGTCTATGCTGCAGCATATTCCAAGGATCCGGAATTTTACGCATTTACTCGCAGTCTGAATGCCTACAGGGAAACGTTCAATAACAAGAGCGATATCCTGTTGCTTGACCCTGACAGTGAATTCTTCAAATATTTGAAGGGTGATCCCGGACAATAGGTGCTTTGCATCAGACCAACATACTGCCCCGGCGCGATCCCGGTCTGTATAAGCTTTACAAATAATAATCCGAGAAAACCAGCGACAACGAACCCGTGCAGGGCTGTGTCGTGCGGTCAGAGGCGGGAGTAAATAATGCTGCGGGAACTGGCAATAGCATTTTGCCTGATGTTGGTTATTGAAGGTATTCTGCCTTTTATTGCGCCCGGAAGATGGAGAACCATGCTGGCGATGTTAAATGAGATAGATGACAACACCATGCGAATGATCGGGTTGGGCAGTATGCTGACGGGTACGGTCCTGTTGTATCTGATCAACTGAATCTTCGCTCACCCGGCCCGTATATTCTGGAAGAAATCTGATGACTAGCGCTGATAGATGGTTGCTGCCGGAAGGTGTGGAGGAAATCCTGCC
>JBBDXV010000349.1:0-2574 GCA_040902165.1 Pseudohongiellaceae bacterium | reverse complement strand
CTGGACATTTTCTCAAACGCAGCATCGAGGTCGCGGCGGCCTTCTTCAACCAGCATACCCAGACCCATGCTGTTTACCTCGGGAGCAAGGCAGCAAAAATTGATTTTTGTTGCGGATTTGTTTCTGACGGCACAAGCCAGCGCGATATTGACTGCCGCATTGGCCAGATTGCTGCTGCCAGCACCACTGCCGGTAATAATCAGGGGGTTTTTTGCTTTGCGTAATGAAGCAATAATCTGTTCCACCATGCCGGCTGTTTCAATTCCCGGTTTTTCTGTTGCCGTCGGCGCCTGGTTATCCAGCCCATGAGCGATCGCTACCGCAGCGGCTAACAGTCCCGGCACCGCATCAATGAGACATCCGGCGGCAATATCGTCGAGCCGCGTACCATAGCCGGAGAGAATATACAGCGGCGTTTTTTCATGCTGCGCAAGTTCCCGTACCGCTGCATCCTGCCAGATTGGAATTCGCGCCGCCCTGGCCAGCTCAACAGCGCGATTGTGTACCGTCTGACGCAAGGCCAGCGCAATCCGCGGCGCCGTATTGGTCACATCCTCTCCGACAATCAGCACGAAATCCGCCGCCTCCATGTCTCGAATGTCAGGAGTATTGACAGCAGGGTTGCGGGCCATTGCCAGAGCCAGCTCGACGATTGCCAGTTCAGTGTCATCCATACCGGCATAGAAATTCTCACTGCCAACCAGCTGTCGCAATGCAAAATTTGCTTCGTTGCCCGCGCGCGGAGAGCCGATGCCGATAGTGCGCGCTCCAACGAGACCATGCAGAAGCTTGTGTGCTTCATCGCTGTCAAGGTTCTTGACGGTGCCGCCGATTCGACTGACTGAGCCGTGCAGACGCGCGTCACAGTTGACAAAATCGTAACCAAAGCGTCCGCGATCACAGAGGAAATAACCGTTGAGCCCTGGATGGTAGCGATTGACGATGCGTCGCAGACTGCCATAACGCTCGCCAGGCGTTGTGTTGCAGCCTGCCGCACATCCGGTACAGATGGATGGCGCGGTCTGCAGATCCCACTTGCGACTGTAATGTTCGGAAAACGTCGCATCGGTAAACACGCCGGTGGGACATACTTCCACCAGATTGCCGGAAAATTCACTTTCCAGGCAGCCATCTGTCTGACGCCCGAAATAAACATGGTGATGGCAGGCCTGCGCCGACAGGTCAGTACCCCCTGCGTAATCATTGTAAAACCTGACACAGCGATAACAGGTAATGCAACGATTCATTTCATGACCGATGAACGGACCAAGATACTGATTGTTATGGGTAACCTTTTGTTTGTCGTAGCGGCGGTAATTATGCCCGGACATCAGGGTCATGTCCTGCAGGTGACACTCCCCACCCTCCTCGCAAACCGGACAGTCATGCGGGTGGCTGATCATCAGGCTTTCAATGACATTGGCACGGAATTCCCTGGCCTGGGCATCACCGATGGAAATAATGCTGCCGTCTGCTGCCGGGGTCATGCAGGCCATTACCAGCATACCGGTCCGGTCTTCGGCATTACGATACTGTTTCACCGCACATTGACGACAGGCACCAACCGATCCCATGCAGGGATGCCAGCAGAAGTATGGCAGGTCCATTCCCAGCGACAGACATTCCTGGAGAAGATTGTTCTCAGGATTGACTTCGTAGGTTTCACCATCAACGGTGATTTTTGCCATCTTCGTTCTCCACTGCCAACTGCTTGCTAGTGCCTGCGATAAGGACAGCCCTGCCTGTGTAAATGCTGCTCAAACTCTTCCTTGAAATGCTTCAATCCGCTGCCCAATGGCGCCATCGCACCCGGTGCCAGGGCGCAAAATGTGCGACCCGGGCCCAGATAGCCCAGATGATCGTGCAGTATCTGAATATCAGCAGATTTGGCGCAACCGGTTTCAAGATCCTGGAAAATCTGGTCAATCCAGGGAAGCCCCTCGCGGCAGGGAGTACACCAGCCGCAGGACTCGTGACTGAAAAATTTCATCAGGTTGCCGACCATGCCCACCGGACAGGTTCGGTCATCCAGTATGATCATGGTCCCGGTGGCGAGCCGGCTCCCGGCCTTGCCGATCACATCGTAGTCAAGGGTCAGATCCAGATGTGCCGGTAACAGAAAATCGGTTGAGCCACCGCCGGGCAGAAATGCCTTGAGCTGATAACCATCCTGCATGCCACCGGCATACTCCTCAATCACTTCGCGAATTGAAGTGCCCAAAGGCAATTCCCAGCACCCGGGGTTCTTGACCCGGCCACTGACACCGAACAGCTTGGTGCCATGGTCACTGCCCTTGGTAAGACTGTGATACCAGGCAACGCCATAACTCACGATGCCAGGCAGGTTACAAATGGTTTCCACGTTATTGACAATGGTTGGCTTGCCCCACAGACCGCTTACCTGGGGAAATGGCGGCTTGGCTCTGGGATTGGCGCGTTTACCTTCCAATGCATTCAGCAGCGCGGTTTCCTCGCCACAGATGTAGCGCCCGGCACTGGTGTGCAGAACAATGTCAAAATCAAATCCGGTATTGAGTATATTTTTGCCCAGGCAACCTGCCTGTCGGGCTTCTG
>JBBDXV010000348.1:0-2588 GCA_040902165.1 Pseudohongiellaceae bacterium | reverse complement strand
GAATAGCCGCCATCCTAGCACAGTGGTACAGGTCAGGCTAAGCTCTCAGTCACGAGGAAGGTAGCCGACGAATTGACGCCCGATGCAAGACAATGACAGCGCACTGATCAGGGATTTCATCCATCGCGAAGCCTTGCCCCAGCGATATAGCGAGACCGCGACACAGTGGCTGCTGCCATTGGCGCGACAGTTGCAACTACGAATGGCAACGTCCGAGTGCCCGTTTATCGTGGGTCTTGGTGGCGCCCAGGGTACCGGCAAATCCACCGCCGCGCGGTTTCTTTGTGACGTCATGGCGGCAAAAGGATTCCGGGCAGCTTCTGTCTCCATCGATGATTTCTATTTGTCGCATGCCCGTCGCCGCCAGCTTGGCAAAAAAATCCACCCGCTGTTGACAAGTCGCGGGGTACCCGGGACCCATGATCTGCCACTGCTTAGCGGTTTCCTGAAGTCGGTACAGGAAGGCAGGTCAGGCAGGCTTTGCCTACCCCGCTTCAGCAAGGCCAGCGACAATCCACTGCCCGAAGACCAGTGGCCCGCAGTGGCATTGCCACTGGACCTGCTGGTGCTGGACGGGTGGTTTCTGGGAGCTAGACCACAACGCGTGTCGACTCTTGAAGAACCGGTGAACGTACTGGAACAGACAGAGGACCCGGATGGCAGTTGGCGTCGGTTCGTCAATGAAAAGCTGGCGGACTATCAGCGCGTTTTTGCCGTGCTGGATTATCTGGCGCTGCTGAAGGCACCCTCGTTTGACTGCGTCTATCGATGGCGACGCCTGCAAGAAGCCAAACTGATTGCCAGTGACCAAAGCGGTAAAGGCATTATGAACCGGCAGCAGCTTGACCGCTTCATCCAGCATTTTGAAAGACTGACTCGCCACTGCCTCGACACTCTGCCAGCCACGACCGATGCCTTGTTTGAACTTAATGAGTCGCAGACCATTGTTTCGGCGTATTACCGGGAGGTAGGGACACCTACAACTTAACAACTTAACAACCTAATACAGTTATGGGGAGGTAGGGACACCTACAACTTAACAACTTGGGAGGTAGGGACACCTACAACTTAACAACTTGGTAGGGACACCTACAACTTAACAACTTAACAACTTAACAACCTAATACGGTTAAGTTGTTAAGTTGTAGGTGTCCCTGCCTCCCTAGGTGTCCCTGCCTCCCTAATACAGTTAAGTTGTTAAGTTGTAGGTGTCCCTGCGTCGGTGCCCAGCTGCTGGCGGATCCAGGTTGAAATATCCTCGATCTCGCGCTGGCTCACATTGTGTTCCATCGGATAACTTCGGTAGACCGGATTCATTCCCAGACTCTGTAATGCCGCCTGACTGCGTTGACCGAGAATCTCCGGGACTACGGGATCCTGGCTACCGTGGCAGATCAGAATGGGAATTTTCTGGTTGGCGGGATTGATGACAAATCGATTGGCAGTGGCGAACCAGGTAGACAGAGCCATGATACCGCCCAAAGGTTCGGCGTAACTGAGTGCGGCATGGTAGGCCACAGCCCCGCCCTGGGAAAATCCGGCGACGATGATGCGCCGACTGTCGATACCACGTTCGATCTCCCTGTCGATCAACAATTGAATTTGCTGGGCCGATTCAATGAGCTGCTCGTCACTGAAATCACGCCGATCCAGTTCAAGGCTGAAAATGTCATACCAGGCAGGCATCACATAGCCATTGTTGATGCTTACCGGAATGGACGGCGCATGGGGAAAGACGAATCGAATGCCGTAACTTTCTGCCAGCTCCAGCTGCGGCACGATCGCCGCAAAATCGCTGCCATCTGCTCCCAGACCGTGCAACCAGATAATGGCGGCATTAACGGGAGTGTGACGTGGCGCTTCGATTTCAATTGCTGGCAACAAACTCAATACTTATCTCCACAGGTAGGGACACTTATAACTTAATAACTTAACTGCGTTAAGTTATTAAGTTATAAGTGTCCCTACCTCGCCTACCTCGCCTTAGTAGGCCGGACCCATGCCGTCCATCTTTGCCAGCCGGGTGATGAGTTCTTCCACTCTGGTACTGTAACCCCATTCATTGTCATACCAGGCAATGACCTTGACCATGCGCTTGTCCAATACCTGGGTAAGTGCCGAATCAAAAATACTGGAGTGGCTATTGCCGATGATGTCGCTGCTGACGATCGGTTCATCACAATAGGAAAGGATGCCCTTCATCGGCCCCGCCGCCGCCGCTGCCATGGCCTGATTTATCTGCTCAACAGTGACGTCCTTGTTCAATTCCACCGTAAGATCTACCAGACTGCCGTCCGGAACCGGTACTCGCACTGCGAGGCCGTCCAGCTTGCCGGCCAGTTCCGGCAAAACGATTCCGATCGCCCGCGCCGCCCCGGTGGAAGTGGGAACGATATTGGTCGCCGCATTACGCGAGCGTCGCGGGTCCTTGTGTGGTGCGTCGATCAATCGTTGGTCCGAGGTATACGCATGTACAGTCGTGAGCAACCCACGTTTGATGCCGAAACTGTCATTCAGCACCTTGGCAATCGGCGCCGCACAGTTGGTAGTGCAACTGGCACAGCTGATGATCGTGCTTTTCTCCGTTA
>JBBDXV010000347.1:13150-18194 GCA_040902165.1 Pseudohongiellaceae bacterium | reverse complement strand
TCAGTCAGGGCCGGAGGAGCAGTTGACGATCCTGCCGCCTGAATCTGGATATTCACATTGGGGTAGATACGTTTGAACTCTTCCGCCCACAGGGTCATCAGATTCGCCAGGGTATCGGAACCGATACTGGACAGGTTGCCGGAAATACCGCTGGCGCGTTCATATTGACGGAGCGCCGGGTCGACTTGTGCACTGGCGCCAAGCGTCCAGCCGAAAGTGAGTAGCAGAACTGGTATGTGACAGCGTTTGATCAGGTTCATGCAGTGTCTCCGGTTTTCTGAGTGGCCAAAAGATTGTCGGCAACTATAGTTGGCATGTATTACAGAAATATGACAAAGCAATGACAGGCAGCGAGACCGGCTGCCTGTAAGTCAGGAATTGGCAATGCTCACATCGGGTAACTCACCGCGCCGCAACACCTTCATTGTTTTCCTGTTTTTAACCATGAAATCCAGCATTCCTTCCCGCAGTGCCGAGGCACTGAATTGAATGACGGAACAATTCAATGCTGCCATCAAACCCGCCATTACGGCAAAACCGGGTAACAGGAGATCCCGTCTTCGATCCTTGAGGCCGGGAACGAGGCCGGCAGTTGCGATTGCCTGCAATAGCTTGCTTCGCAAGTCCTGCAAAGCAGGTAGCGATATCTCGCCTTCCGGGTAGCCATGCTCCACACATACCGAGGCAAGCATCTTGGCGGTTCCCGATGAAGCGTAGGCATTGCTCCACTGGTAATGGGCAACTCCAGGGGCTATTTCGATAAATAGACTTCTTGCCGCCTCGGTAGCCAGGGTCAAGCATCTGCCCAGATCCTGAAGGTCGGTCGATTGATCCGTGAAAAATCGATCACGCCAGGCTACACAGCCAACTGACAGCGAATGGGTTATTAAACGCCGGTCCCGTTTGCCAACGATTATTTCAGTACTGCCGCCACCAATATCGATTACCAGCCGTTCTTCGCCGGTCTTGGGGAGCGAGGAAATAACGCCGGCATAGATGAGTACCGCTTCCTGCACCCCACTGATAACGGAAATGTCGATACCCAAAACCGCAGCATCGTTTATAAAGAGGTCTGCGTTGCTGGCGACGCGGAAGGTGTTGGTACCAAGCGCCCAGTAACGTTTTACCGGGTGTTGACTTATCAGGTCGCGGAAATGTTTGAGACTTTCCAACCCTCTGGCATAGGCAGCGGCGGAAATCTTGCCAGTTGTCTGAACCCCTTCACCAATCTGTACGATGTCACTGCAACGTTCAATAATTTGGATTTTTCTGTTCTTCCACTCTGCTATCAACAGATGGAAACTGTTTGAACCAAGATCGATGCATGCGTACATGGTGGACTGCGTTACATCATTGATTGCTGGTAGTTTTCCAGACCCAGTCGGTCGATCAGTGAGAGCTGGGTTTCCAACCAGTCGATATGCTCTTCTTCACTGGCGAGAATTGCACCCAGCAGATCCCGGCTTACGTAATCAGCGACAGACTCGCAATAGGCAATTCCTTCCTTCAGGTCGGGACAGGCCAACATCTCGAGTTTCAGGTCACATTCCAGCATTTCACGGGTGTTTTCACCGATCAGCAATTTGCCGAGATTCTGTAGATTGGGCAGCCCTTCAAGGAACAGTATTCGCTCAATCAAGCGGTCGGCGTGTTTCATTTCATCTATAGACTCTGCATGTTCCTTGTCACCGAGTTTGGTCAGTCCCCAGTCCCGAAACATACGCGAATGAAGAAAATACTGGTTGATTGCAATCAGTTCATTCGCCAGCGCCTTGTTCAAATACTTGATGACGGTTTGGTCGGCTTTCATCGGTAAATCCCTCAATATTTTTAGTTGCGCAAGGATCGCCGTATTTACCCCGTGCTGTCAAGCAAGGTGTTTTCGTAACTATTTGAATTTTAAGATTATATTAATGATTCCCATTCCCATAACTGCGGCCAGACTTGGCCCGGGTCGGAGAACCGAGTGATACGGGTAAGATCTTGAAATAAGAGAGTTATCAGGCCGTGTCAAAACGTCGCGAGCGAGCTCAGCAGTTTTGACACAGCCTGTTATGCGGCGTTAACGAATCGAGAATTGTCCAGACATTCATTGACAATTGCCCGGGCCAGACTGGCACATTTACCGCATTCGTTGCCGACACCCAGCCGGGCACGAACGTCTGCCAGACTGGCAGCGCTGTTACGACAAAGTTCGCGAATTTGATTATCTGTAATCTGACGGCAAATACACACGTACATGGACATTCCTCAATGTTGCGAGGAAGTTTAAATGCTAATGAGAATGATTGTCAACTAGATTTAAACCTGATATCTTTATTCAAACCAGGAAGTCCAGGCAAACCGACCAACCAAGACTGAATTGCCAGCAGTTAATTGTCTTACTCGTCCAGGATATCTCTCTCACGCTTTCTCTTCACGCACAAATTCCAGGAATAAATGTCTATGCGCAAAACTGTCCTCTCCCAGGCGCACCAAGGAGATTCCTGTATCGTTCTGGATATTGCTCCGGAACCACCGGAACTGAGAGATCGCCTCTTTGCGCTCGGCGTTATACCCGGCTCACGGGTGACCGTACTCAGATTCGCACCGCTGGGTGATCCGATACAGTTGCGCGTTGGTGCATCCTATCTCAGCATACGTAGAAATGAGGCAGCAGTAATAGCGGTAGAGATCCAGTGAAGCCTGACTACAAAATAGCGCTTACCGGCAATCCAAATTGCGGCAAGACCACATTATTCAATCTCCTCACTGGTGCCAATCAAAAGGTCGGCAACTGGCCCGGGGTCACGGTCGAAAAAAAATTCGGCCGCTTCAAACTCGGAAATCATTCGGTAGAAATTGTAGATCTGCCGGGAATCTACTCGCTGGAACAGACACATCTGGGACTGGATGAGAAAATAACCAGGGACTTCCTGCAACAGGAAGACGCTGACTTCATTATCAACATCATTGATGCCACCAACCTCGAGCGAAGTCTGGTCCTCACTCAACAACTCCAGGACAGTGGCATACCGATTATCGTGATCCTGAACATGCTGGATGTTGCGCAACAGCAAGGGGTCACAATAAATGAACACACACTGGAAGAAAAACTTGGTGTTCCGGTAATTCCATTGATTGCCTCGCGCCGTCGCGGGATGGATGTATTGTATCGCCGCCTGGAAAGTCAGCTGGATCAAATCAAGAACAGCGCCCCACCGGTCCGGGAAGCCGGAATCAAGGAACTGAACGCCGATCAAAAGATTCTGCGTCGATATCACCAGGCTCGACATCTGGTAAACGGTGTGGTGGAAGTAATGCCTGTCAACCACAGTCTTTCTGAACGCATTGATGCGGTGGTCGTCAACCGCTGGCTGGGTCTTCCGTTTTTCCTGTTGATGATCTATCTGATGTTTGCCGTTGCGGTGAACCTTGGAGCGGTATTCATAGATTTTTTCGACATTCTGTTTGCGGCAGTGCTGGTAGATGGAACGTCATGGCTGCTTTCTGAAGTCGGTGCTCCGGCTGTTTTGATAACCCTGCTGGCACAGGGAGTTGGCGGCGGAATAACCCTGGTTGCGACGTTTATTCCGGTCATCGGCTTTCTCTATCTTTGTTTGTCCGTTCTGGAAGATTCCGGTTACATGTCACGGGCAGCATTCGTTGTTGACCGACTTATGAGCGGTATTGGCTTGCCCGGGAACGCGTTTGTACCCTTGATTGTCGGTTTTGGCTGTAACGTACCTTCGGTGATGGCAGCGCGCTCATTGAACCGCGACAGCGATCGTCTGCTTACTATTGCCATGGCACCATTCATGAGCTGTGGGGCGAGGTTAACGGTTTATGCGCTGTTTGCTGCTGCTTTTTTCCAGTCCAACGGCCAGAACATTGTATTTCTGCTATATCTACTGGGTATCGGACTAGCAGTTTTTACCGGTTGGATTTTTCGTAAACAGTTGTTCACCGGTGTGATTACGCCTTCGTTCCAGGAAATGCCCGCGTATCACATTCCGGTAGCCAGAAATATATTGATAACCACCTGGTTCAGGTTAAAGAGTTTTATTTTTCGTGCCGGAAAAACCATTGTATCGGTGGTAATAGTTCTCAGCTTTCTGAATTCCATCAGTACGGATTTCACCTTTGGCAATGAAGATTCGGAAAATTCCGTATTGAGCGTTATTGGCAAGAGCATAACTCCTGCATTTGCGCCTCTGGGAATAGAAAACGACAACTGGCCCGCCACGGTTGGTTTATTTACCGGCATGTTCGCCAAAGAAGCAATAGTTGGAACCCTGGATGCCTTGTACAGCGGTCCGCCTTCTGCTGACTCTGCCGATACGGCACCGAACATCATTGGCGCGGCCGGCGAGGCATTTGCATCCATTCGCACCGAACTACTGGCGCTTGGCAGCACACTTACCGATCCATTGGGCATTTCAATTGGCGACGTCAGCGATACTGGTGCGGTGGCAGCTGAACAAGGTGTCTCGACCAGCACGCTGACCAATATGGCCAGTCTGTTCGGCAGCCCATTTGCAGCATTCTGTTATCTGGTGTTCGTTCTATTGTATGCACCTTGTGTTGCCGTACTTGGCGCTATTAACAAGGAGGCGGGATGGCACTGGATGCTGCTGGTATTCTCCTGGTGCACGGGTCTTGCTTACATCACCGCAACGGTAATTTATCAGATAGGAACCTTTGCCTCACATCCGCTGTTTTCAACCGTCTGGATATTTGCGATGATCTCGGCGTTGACATTGTTTATCGTCAATCTTAAAAAACTTTCACGCCGAATCGTACCCAGGAACCTGATCGAAGTCGTGCAAATCTAGGCCTGGCTGAGTGGAATCCAGTCGTTGACCGCCAATGCCGTTGCCAAGCTCCCTCTGATTACCTCCCGACGCCTGATATTCGTGATTGGCTTTATTGCCCTGGTTCAGCTGACACTTGCGACCTTTCTTGATCTTTACAGTGATGAAATATTCTACTGGCAGGCGGCAACGCACCCGGCACCAGCCTACAGCGACCTGCCATTCATGACTGCCCTGCTTGCCGGATTGGG
>JBBDXV010000347.1:0-13050 GCA_040902165.1 Pseudohongiellaceae bacterium | reverse complement strand
TTTCATTTGTTCAAGCAGGCATTTTTGGTAACACCGCCACTATACGCGCTGCTGGCATATACCATGTGGTCCATGTATGTAAGTGGCAGAAACGGAAACTCAACAAGTGCAATGATCTTTTGCTTCGCCAGCGTCAATGTGGGCATTTACCTGTTCCTGGCACCGTGGACTGACAGTACCAGCACCTCCATTCATTGGCCGCTTTCCGGATATTTCCCGTTACTGGTTTATGCACCTGAATCACTGCGCAGTTGTCGATTCTGGTTGCAACAAAAATTCACTGCCGGGGTTGCGCGTCGATTAACACTGATGATTCCCGGTCTTGGTCTGGCAGGAACGCTGGTCGCCTTTATTGGAATTGGTTCGCAGGGGTTTCATTCGCAACTTCAACCGCTCGTAGGTAGTGAATTACTGTCTGACAAAATGACCGGCTGGAAGGAGTTTGTTCGACATACGGAACAAATACTCGCGAGGGATTATCTGGTAACCCCGGTACCGGTAATCTCCGATAATTACTACACCTCGGCCCAGCTGGAATTCGGGACAGAAATTCCCTTGCTTGCATTTACCATTGATACAGACAAGGCCGTCCGGGACGGACGAATCGCGCAATACGCCATATGGCAACGAGATGCCAACGGATTGCAACAAGTTGCCGGGCGTAATGGCTTGTTTATTACCGAAGACAGTACGCTGACCATTCCGGACAAATACGAAGTCATGAGATCAATCTGCGGATTGGCTGACCGCGTGCAGTTCCTGGAACAGCTTGGCTTGTTTGGCGGCGTCAAACGCTTCAGCTTCTATCATATTGAAGGAATCAAACCCGATGCAGCTTCACCATCGACCGGATACCTCTGCCCTTATCCGTCACAGGCATGGATTGATACTCCGCATGCCGATGATGAATTATCCGGAATCACTTCCGTCAGCGGTTGGGCGTTCAATGAAGACCTGGGGGTACGGCGTGTGGCCGTACTGCTGGATGGAGCGGTTGCCGGTGATGCCAACTATGGAATTCCCCGGCCCGATGTTGCAGCGGTGATGAATGTCACGACTGACCCCGGTATACCGAATCTGGGATTTGAGTATCAGTTCGACAGTCGGTCAATTCCCGATGGTGATATAACAATTGCTCTGTTGATTGAAAATTCAGCCGGAGAAGTACAGATTTACGGTGAGCGCCGGGTGAATATCAATAATTTATAGTCGAACACAGCAGCCCGGGAATTAATTGAGCTGTGCAGAGATTCACTAAAACGGACTGACGACTTCGAGTGCAATGCGCCATTCGTTGGCATTTGAAAACCGCCATACCCGCAGATAACTGGCCTGGAATCCGGTAGTACCTTCATCAGTTACGGTCGCCATTACGCCGTAGGTGACTCCCAATTCTTTAGACGAGGCGAGATACCCACCCATGTAACGCATGGTTACCGGGTTGGTAGTGGCTACATGACTATCCATAAATTTGCCGTATGCTGCGCTGGCAGCGTCAACTCCTACTGCCGGCGCCATGCCGGGCAGATACACTCGCTGGTTTTGCAGTCCAAAGCGAATCATGGCTCGCTGACCGCCGCGAAAATTTATTGACTGCCCGAAAACGTTGTCCGCATCAATCAGAGTCTGTAAATCATTGCTTTCAACCAGCGCCGGGGGTGCTGTCTCCTGCAATAACCTGGCGGTGTCAGCAAAGTCCGGTTTTACTTCAAGATTGAGATAGCCGGGGAGTCTGACGAACACATCGGCGAACATCTTCCATTGGCCATCTTCCTTTATCCATATGCCCACAATATACCCGTAAGACTCTCTCAGGACATCGCCGGAATTAGAGGTAAACCGATTGGGACCAACTGACACTCCCAGATCCCCGGCGCGCGATACATCGATATAGTGTGAGCGCCAGTTAACTTGATCCAGTCGATACAGATACTGATTCTCGGTGTAGACTTCCCTTGCATCTACCGGACCGGCACGAAAAACCACGGAGTTCTCTGCAAGCACTTCCAGAAATGCCTGGGTTCTACCCAGCGTTGTAGCGGCTGATGAGAAGTTGCGATCCGCCTCTTCTACTTCCTGCCAGAATGCAACCTGTTCCTCAAATTGCGCATGAACTGAAAGCGGCAGCCATATAATAATGAAAAACAGTGCGATTCTTGTCCCTGGGTTCATGTGTAATAGCCTTGTTGTAACCAGCGGGTTTAATGTGTTGAAGTATAACGAGTCACTGAAACACGGTATACGATTGTTCATCCACCGTCTTAATTATACAATTCTCGCAAATTTACGGAGTCAGCTTCAATCAAATCAACGAATATGAGCTCAGGATGCCAGCCCCTGCGACAAGTCCAACTACAGCGTTGCGGACAATTTGCGTTGACCGTGTGGCTGATCATTATTGCAACCATGGAATCTGTCCATGGACAGACCTTCCAGATCGACCCTCTCGATCCCAGGGTTTCACTGGACAGTACAGTTGATTATTACGAGGACGTATCGGGCAGCCTTTCCTTTGGTGATGTCACTGATCCGGCATTCAACAATAACTTCATTGCCAATTCCGATGATCATCTGCATTTCGGACTGACCAGTTCAGCCTACTGGTTACGGTTTTCCCTGGACTGGTCCGCATTGGAACCAGGCGCTCAGAAAATAATTGAAATTGGCCCTCCCAAGCATGTGACCGGACTGGCTCGCGGTGGCGTTGACCTCTATGTGCTCGATTCCATCAATAACCTGTCGTTTCAACATCAACTGGGAAGTTATTCCAATTCTCGTGAACTCCGTACACTGCAGGGTGGATACGCTCTGACCGTCGACTCAGGGACAGGAGAAACCTATTATCTTCACGTTACAACAACTCGTTCGCTGATCGTGCCGATTACCTTGTGGGAACCCTCCGTATTCAACCAATACCAGCAGGCAGCAAATACAAATCTCGGATTGATATATGGCATTCTTATCGCCATGGCCGTATACAATTTGTTCCTTTACATTTCAATTCGCGAGACCAGCTTTTTGTTTTATGTTCTCGCGATTGCATCGCAGTTGCTCTTCGTATTCCTTGATTCCAAACACCTGCGCTTCCTCACCGGAAATATGCTGGACACCGGATTGCTCGTCAATCTGGCCGAACGTATTGTCTACCCTTTGCTGGTTATTACAGCTTTACTGTTCCAACGCTCGTTGTTGAAAATCTGGGAATACAATAAACCACTGGACAAGATGGTCATCGTCACCCTGGCGACAACGTTCGGCGTAATCCTGCTAAGCTTTCTGCCCAGCGAGAAGCCATACCAGTACTCAATACTTGCAATCGCCTTTTTCGCCATACCATTTGCTTTTATCACCAATGTTGATGCAATCAGAAGAGGCATTACTACCGCGACGGTTCATCTCGCTGCGACGAGCGTTTTTTTATTGGCCGCCTGCATCATGATCCTGCGTCAACTATGGAGCCAGTTTCCCGACAATGCATTCACCGCAAATGCATTTGTTATTGGTCTTATCACGCAAGCACTTTTGCTTTCATTTGGATTGGCTTACCGATACAACCAGATCAAACAGGAAAAGGAGGATGCCCAGCAGCTCGCTATCCAGAATCTGATACGTTCCGAGCAGATCAAAGACGATTTACTGGCGAATGTATCACATGAGCTTAGAACGCCACTTTATGGTATCAACGGCCTCGCCGAAACCGCTCTGAATGATTTTCGAAAGGGGCGTAACAATTCTGATCTGTTGGTCAGGAACCTTGAATTGATCCAAACCAGTGGTGACCGCCTTACGCGGCTGGTTAACGACCTCCTGGATTTTTCTACACCACAGGATGATGCCTATATCAAGCTGCGGCCGGTAGACCTGAAAAGCGTTATTACGCTGGTAATTGCCATAAGCAAACCACTTATCGGTAACAAATCCATTGAGCTTGGGTCAGAAGTGGATGATGACCTGCCATTGGTGGATGGAGATGAAAATCGATTGCAGCAGGTGCTCCTGAATCTGACTTCCAATGCCATCAAATTTACCTATTCGGGAGAAGTGGTAATTACGGCGCATAAAACCGCTGCCGGAGAAATTACCGTAAGCGTTCGGGATACCGGCATCGGGATTCACGAATCTGACCATGAATCAATATTCAAATCCTTTGAGAAAGTGGCGACTCCGGGTTTACAGAGCGGCGGTGTCGGACTCGGCTTGCCATTGGCAAAGCGTATTGTGGAAATGCATGGCAGCAAACTTCTGGTTGAGAGCGAGCTTGACCTGGGGTCAACTTTCAGTTTCAAGCTGAGGATTTCCAAAGACCAGACTCTCGCCGTACCTCTTCCAACTATTTTCCGCCAAATGATACGACGGGCAGATTTTTCTCTGACTGTTAAGTCCGAACAAGACGTACCGAAACTGCGAAGCGAAGAGGAAACCACGATACTGATTGTGGACGACGACGATATCAATCGCACCTTGATGGAGCAGCAACTTGACGAGTATCACACAATAGAGTGCTCCAACGGCTTTGACGCTCTTACCATTGTAGAGGAAAAGAAACCTGATCTTATCCTGCTCGATCTTATGATGCCTGGCATGAACGGTTATGAAGTCTGTCAAAAACTTCGGCAGCAATACAATCAGATCGAATTACCGATTATCCTGGTCACAGCAAAAAATCACCTTGAAGATCTGACCATGGGATTCAATACCGGGGCGAACGACTATTTGGCAAAACCGTATTATCATCAGGAGCTGAAATCGCGGGTGGCCAACCAGTTAAAACTCACTTATTTGCACAGGATAAGTGAAGATAATGTCAAGTTACGCTCACAGATTGAAAAATACGTACAGGCAGATGCCGAGCTTCGAAGCAGCAGACTGCGACTCGAGCAAGTACTCGAATCCATATCCGCGGGATTTATTGCTTTCGAATATCCCGGGAAGATATTCACGCTTAATCAACGTGCTGCGGAATTGCTCGGAACCGACAGGGAGACTCTGGTAGGAAGCAGGGTTGAGTCAATATTCAGCAATTCCGGGATTAATGAGGCTTTCAGATCTGCGTTATCTGACTGGGAAAGTGGCGAAAAGTCTGAAGCCAGCACGAGCCGAATCGATGTTGAAGTTATTTATCCCTATAACAGTTCTTCAAGGCCGAGCAGCCGAACCCTGAACTTTCACTGTAAATTGAATCTGTTCAGCTCCGACGAAGGGACAGGCGTACTTTTCCTCGAAGATACCGAGATACCGGTCAGTGTGGTTGCTGCGCAGCTGACACTAGATACCGTGGAACTCGTTGGCTTGTTGGGTCAGGCACAACAGAATATCCGACGCGTTGGAACACGTCTAAGCGTCCTGGGGCCGGAGGAAATCGCCGCACATCCTGAACTGCTGGAAAAGCTGATGGGAATTGATTCATTGAGTCGATATATCGATGAGCGACTACCGGAAATCAGCACTGAAGGTGAATACCGCCAACAGCTTGTTACGCTCATGCGCTCCACTCTTCATACATGGGAAGTCACAACGCAAAAAACGAAAATTGAACTGGCCGAGGAAAGCAATATCTGGGCAGTCAGCATCGATGATGGCCGCCTGCGAACCAGAACTTTTGATCGCTATCTGAGACTGGAACATTTGCCCAAAATCCCGCGCTGGCGAGAAGTCGTACGCACTGCCTATTTTGTTCTTTCTAATCCTTCGATAGAGGCAGAGACAAGATCTTCGCTGGAAAAAGAGCTGGAGAGAACCAAGGCGATTCTGAAAAGAGCAGCCATCAACTGATTCAAATCCGTTTATTCAGGCTAAATACTTCCAAAAACGTGGTCGATAGCACAGACACCATGTACAGTTACCGGGAAAATTAAACAGTTTTCCCCTGGACCAGGCTGTTTTTATGTACCTTCAACATTTCGGGCTGGCACAGTATCCCTTTTCGCTGACCCCGAATACCCACTTCTTTCTAAAACTGCCCAGTCATGTCGAGGTCTTCGATCGACTCATTGAGACCCTGGAAAACCAGGGCGGATTCGTCAAGATCACAGGTGAGGTTGGCACCGGAAAAACAATGCTGTGCCGCAAAGTGCTCAATGCCCTGGAGAACTATAAACATCGCTATGTAACTGCCTATGTTCCCCACCCCATCCTCAGCGAGGAAGGCATCATGCATGCCCTGGCAGAAGAGTTGAGCGTGGCGTACAAAGCAAACACCAGTTATTACGACCTGTTGAAGAGGATTACCGAACAACTTGTTGCCCTTAACCTGGAGAACAAGTGTGTGGTTTTGTTCATTGACGAAGCGCAGGCAATGCCGGAGGAATCACTAGAGGCAATTCGATTGCTTTCCGGCGCCTCTGGCAGTCAGAAGAAACTGTTGCAAGTGGTGCTGTTTGGACAACCGGAACTTGATATACACATTGAGCATCCATCTTTGCACAAACTCAACAGTCAGATCCGTTTTTCTTATAAGTTGCCGGCACTGGACCGCGACGGTGTTGAAGCTTATGTACAACATCGATTAACCAAGGCCGGTTTCAGCGGTTCGGTGATGTTTTCCAGGGCAGCGCTGGATCAGTTGTATAAATCCAGCCGCGGCATACCCCGACTGATCAATATACTGGCGCATAAGTCACTGATGGCTGCCTATGGCAAAGGACAACAGCTGGTAGACCATAACCACGTCAGCCTGGCAGTTGCAGACACCGAATCCATATCTCAGGATTCACAGACCCTTATACGACGAATTCTCAAAAACTGAGACTTTTGCAGGCTACCTTTAGCTGCTAATATAGCGGCCCATTCAAATATCAACCTCACGTGTTACCTGGGTAGCTCAAGCCAGACATCAAATGAGGCCAGTTCAGGGTTGTTTCATGGCAAACAAGGTTTGGGACAAACTAACACAGGAGGCGAACCTGGTAATAAAGCGTGAGCCACTGCTGGCGAGCTATGTTTATTCCTGCGTGCTCAATCATCGAAGCCTCAGCTCGGCCCTGAGTTTTATTCTGGCAACCAAATTGTCTGACGACGTAATGCCAACCATTACGGTGCGTGAGTTATTTGATTCTGCGTTTAATGCCTCTCCCGATATTATCCAGTTTGCTGCGGCTGATATCCGCGCGGTATATGAGCGCGACGCAGCTACCAGCACTTATCTGCCCGTGATCCTTTACTTGAAAGGATTTCAGTCCATTCAGGTTCATCGATTGGCTCATTTCCTGTGGCGCAACAATCGTCAGGATCTGGCACTTTTTATTCAAAGTCGAAATTCAGAAGTGTTTGGTGTCGACATTCATCCTGCCTGTGTCCTGGGAAAAGGTATCATGTTTGACCACGCTACCGGGATCGTGATCGGCGAAACCTCAGTCATTGAAGACAATGTTTCGATCATGCAGCAGGTCACACTTGGTGGCACCGGCAATGAACAGGGCGATCGACATCCAAAGATTCGCAGCGGTGTGTTGGTTGCTGCGGGAGCCAAGGTGCTTGGAAATATCGTGATCGGGACTGGCGCAAAAATTGGTGCTGGAAGTGTGGTACTTAACGATGTGCCTCCCCATACCACGGTGGTTGGCGTACCCGCGCGTGTCGTCGGCAAACCTGGATGTGATTCACCCTCTCAGACCATGGACCAGAACGTACTGGACGATGAATCTTCAACGGTGAAGTGATTCATCTGTCAACCGCCGGCAAACTGGATCAATACCCCTGCTGCAATCGCGGAGCCAATGACGCCCGCTACATTTGGACCCATTGCATGCATCAACAGAAAGTTGTGCGGGTTTGCCTCTTGTCCAACCTTATTGGCGACTCGTGCCGCCATCGGCACGGCTGAAACCCCGGCAGCGCCTATCAAGGGGTTGATTGCTGTCCCTGGGAAAAGGTTTATAAGCTTTCCCATCAGCACACCAGCTGCAGTACCTATTCCAAAAGCCACGATACCCAGCGCCAGAATCCCTAGAGTGCTGCTTACCAGAAACTCCCCTGCACCGAGTTTTGATCCCACGGCAAGTCCAAGAAGAATTGTTACAATATTGATAAGTGAATGCTGGGCGGTTTCGGACAATCTCTTTACTACGCCACACTCACGCATAAGGTTACCGAAACAAAACATACCCAGAAGCGGCGCTGCACTGGGAACAACCAGCGCCACAAGCAATAACAAGAGCAGAGGGAAGAATATTTTTTCCACTCTTGTTACTTCGCGCATTTGTGTCATTACAATCTTGCGTTCTGCGGGAGTCGTAAGCGCGCGCATGATGGGCGGCTGGATCAGCGGCACAAGCGCCATATAGGAATAGGCCGCGACTGCGATAGCGCCCAGCAATTCAGGCGCCAGCATCGATGCAACATAGATTGCCGTCGGGCCGTCGGCGCCGCCGATAATTCCGATTGCCGACGCCTGTTGGACTGTGAAATCAAACAGGCCCATATCGGTAAGAATCAAAGCTCCCAGCAATGTGGCAAAAATTCCGAATTGTGCCGCAGCCCCCAATAACAGGGTTTTGGGATTGGCCAGCAAGGGGCCAAAATCCGTCATCGAACCGACACCCATAAAAATAAGCAAAGGGAATACACCGGTTTCCAGGCCCATCACGTAGAACTGATGTAATACTCCATTGCCAACCGCTATATCCACGCCCGGAATATTTGCCAGAATTCCGCCAAACCCGATTGGCACCAGCAGCAACGGCTCAAAGCCCTTGCTGATTGCCAGATATAACAGCCCCAGCCCGATAACAATCATTACGGCCTGGCCCCAGACTATTTGGGCCAGACCAGTGGCCAGCCACAATTCCAACATGTGATCCACAGAATTAACCTACGCTGATCAAGGTATCGCCAACTTTGACCGAATCGCCAACCTTTACATTGACCTCGACGACGGCTCCATTGCGTGTACAACGAATCTCGGTTTCCATTTTCATGGCTTCCAGAAACAGAATCACGTCACCTTCCTTGATCTGTTGGCCGGGTACAACCAAAACCTTGAAAATATTGCCGGACAGCGGTGCGGGAATCGGGACAGATTTACCGGCTGCTTTTGACTGAGCTGCAGTCGTCAACTTCGCAGTGCTTTCGGGCAACACAGCCAGATGAGATACCTCACCGCCAGCCGTCACCCTGACTACATAAGCCGTTCCCTCGACCTCAACGGTAAAGACATCACTGTCACCCGTTGCTGCAAGAGATGAATCCGCGCGCATCTTTTCCAGGCCTGGAACGGGCTCGAACGCCTCTTGATTATTGCGATTCTTGAGGAATTTCAATCCAACCTGGGGAAACAGCGTGTAAGTGAGCGTGTCATCAATCTCATTGGCCAGGGCAAAATTTTCATTTTTGGCAATCTTTAAAAGCTCGCCACGCTGACGTTCAAACTCAGGCGGCAAAAGATCTGCAGGTCTGCAAGTAACGGGCTCAGCGCCGGCCAAAACCCGCTCCTGCAACATTTTGTTTACCGGTGCCGGTGTGGCGCCATATTCTCCTTTAAGGACGCCTTCTGTCTCCCTGGTTATCGACTTGTAGCGCTCACCAGTCAACACGTTAAGCACCGCCTGGGTGCCAACAATCTGCGAAGTTGGTGTGACCAGTGGAATGAATCCCAGATCCGCACGAACCTTGGGAATTTCTTCCAGTACAGCGTCAAATTTATCGGCTGCATTCTGTTCCCGTAGCTGACCTTCCAGATTGGTAAGCATTCCTCCGGGTACTTGTGCCACCAGAATGCGGGAATCAATTCCTTTCAGGGATCCTTCAAATTTCGCGTACTTTTTCCGCACTTCGCGGAAGTAACTGGCAATTTCTTCCAGCAAAGGAATATCAAGTCCCGTGCAACGGTCTGTGCCTTCCAAAATGGCAACCAGACTCTCGGTTGGACTATGACCATAGGTCATGCTCATGGACGAAATCGCTGTATCCACGTTGTCAATGCCGGCCTCAATACATTTAAGATAGGTAGCCGTCGACATCCCGGTGGTAGCATGGCACTGGATATGGACTGGCATGGAAATAGTCTGCTTTAATTTGCTTACCAGCTCAAACGCGACATACGGTTTCAACAAACCGGCCATGTCCTTGATGCAGAGAGAATCCGCTTGCATATCCTCTATCTGTCTGGCCATCTCCAACCAGCTGTCAATGTTATAAACCGGACTTACTGTATAGGAAATCGTGCCCTGTGCATGCTTGCCCACCTTCCTGACTGCCTTGATGGCGCATTCGAGATTGCGCATGTCATTCATGGCGTCAAATATCCGAAAAACGTCCACGCCGTTGGTGGCAGCGCGTTCGACAAATTTTTCCACGACATCGTCGGCATAGTGGCGATAACCAAGAATATTCTGCCCGCGGAACAGCATTTGTTGCGGGGTTTTTGGCATCGCCTTTTTCAACAAACGAATGCGTTCCCAGGGATCCTCGCCGAGATAACGGATACAGGCATCAAATGTTGCGCCCCCCCATGATTCCAGCGACCAGAACCCAACCTGATCCAGTTTCTCGGCAATGGGCAGCATGTCGTCAATTCGCATACGGGTTGCGAACAGCGATTGATGCGCATCCCGCAGTACCACATCCGTTATACCAAGCGCTTTTTTATTTTCAGTCATCCGGTTCACTTGTCGATTTTGATGGCAGCAGGCTTCATGCCCGCCTTTTAAATCTTGCTTCGATTCTTGCGATATTGCCGAATGGCTGCGGTAATTACCGCTATCAGCCGGGGATCTTCGATTGTTGCCGGATTGGCTACGGGCTCGGCCAATACATTGTCCCCGGCCTCGGGGGCAGCAAACCGCAGTACCGCCCGGGACATGGCAATGGTTACAAGAGTAAGAACAATGAGAAATACAAATACCGTACCCATTCCAAACAGGGTCAGTACAATTCCTTGTTGAATCAGTTCGTTATCCATCGACATCGCTACCCGAAACACGAACGCCGGATAATACTAGAACGAGCCAATAGAATCTAACCTATTGAGGAGGAAATGCGGGGAGTACTAAATATTGGGAATGAGGTATTGCAATGTGCCGCTGACCGGCTCAGCTTCACCATTGATGAGGCGGGGGCGAAAATGCATCGAGTGAACCTTGTCTGCCAATCCTTTCAGTTCCAGGGATGCTTGCGGTACCTGATCCAGAATTTCTATCGCATCAGGAACACTGATACGGGTTATGTATCGCCCATCAACCCAGCGAGAAACCTTTTCCAGCGCACCAAGATTGAATGACAACATGGCAAAACCCCAATCCTGCTGATCGTTGAAACGAATATTCGCCCTGCCAAGCGGGAATTCCACATCCGGAAAAGCAGGTGCCCACGCGTTGAACCTGACAAGATTTTGAACCTGCAACTCTGCCGGTTGAACAGATGCAGATTGACGCACCACCAAAGCATCACCGATGCTGGAATAATAATCCTGCTCCGGCAGGACAATCGGCGTTGCAAAAAATGAATTCAATGCCGGCTGCTCCACTCCTGAAAATAACAATTCACTATAGGCCTGTTTATACGCCGACTCAGCGGAATCCTGCGTGAACAACAATTGCCAGTCGGCAATATACAGGTTGGCGATGGCCGCTGCCTCGGGATCAGGCCAATTCGATTCGGTGTAATTTGCGCGTAAATCCCGCAGCAGGCGCAAACCGGTAAGATAAAACCCTTGCTTGACTGTCTGCCGCGAACGAACCCAGGATGACCCTGGTACGACCTCGCGCAATTCGTAACCGGTTCGATTACCCTTGTCTACAGCCACTGCCTGCAGATAGTACTGTTTGGCCAGGTTGTACTGTAACGGTGCCAGCCTGGGATCGTTTTCTCCCCACAATAATTTGGCAGCTCGCAACGCTAGCCAACTGATATTGGCCGCATGGCGAAAGTGATAGGCCTGTTGGTCGGGACTGTCTGCAGCAACTGCTTCCAGATGAAAGTCACTCAGCCGCATCAATTCAGAGATCACGCTATCATCAATATCACGATGCTTGTTTGTGTAGAGCCAGTAAAGGTGTTCCAGCATCTTGTTGGCGTCTACCCAGTTACCCCGTCTGGCATCGTTTTCAACCATCATGGTCAACAGCGGAAACTGGGTATCCGTGTAAAGCCCTTCAGACATCCGGGTGATCTGAATCGCGCGATCCAGCGCCAGTCTAGTTTCATCAAACTGGTTCAATGCCATGGAGGTTTCAGCGATGCCGGTAAGCGGTTCAATCAATGCATGATCAAAGCGGCCAAGGCGGGTCTCCATTTCCTGCAGTTGAAGCTGGTAACTGCCGAGATTTTCCAGTTGCCGTATCGTCTCATTGTCCTGTGCAAATATCCTCACCGGGGAACACAGCAGGATCAGTATCACCAATAGTGAGGGAGAGGCGGACTTCGACATAAGGCTGGAACCTTCAAGCGGTGATCCTATGTAATCGTGGGAAGGCATCGTAAATCCGGTTTTTGACATTTTTGGTTTAAAACCTGCGCTCCATGAACTGACCTCGTCAAGAGCAATAATATTCCAATTTATTTCACAATCCAGTGTCGAACTGCCCCTGAGCGCCGGGTGTGCAGGCTGGATTGTCTGGTCGATATTTGGCGATACGACGTCTATACTGATTCGCCCGTCAAGGTTTGTACCAACCAGGGAGTCCGAAATGCTTGTATCAAATTTAGGCCGTGGATTGATCTGCGCCCTCGCGGGTGTTTGCGCCACCGTCGTTTTTGGCGCATTTTTATCAACTAATTCAATAAGTTACGCTCAGACCTCAGAAAAGGTTTTCGAGCTTCGTGTGTACACGGCCGCGCCTGGCAAGCTGGCAAACCTGCATGCACGATTTCGCGACCATACCAATGCAATTTTCGCGAAACATGGCATGAAGGTGGTGGCCTACTGGACACCTACAGATCCCGCAGAAGCGGAAGATACATTGATATACGTTCTGGAACACGCAAGCCGGACCGCAGCGGATGCTTCCTGGGATGCGTTCAGGCAGGACCCTGAGTGGCTGCGGGTAAGTGAAGAATCCAATGCCAACGGCCCCATTCTTGCTGGAGTGGAACGAAAATTCATGCAAGCCACTG
>JBBDXV010000346.1:1220-2605 GCA_040902165.1 Pseudohongiellaceae bacterium | reverse complement strand
ACGGGTGTTTAACGATCAGGAATGGACCTTGTTTTCACCGAATAATGTACCGCAACTGCACGACCTTCACGGCACCGCTTTTGAAGCCGCCTATGAAGAATACGAGCGCAAGGCTGCGGCTGGCGAAATGTACATTTACAAGACAGTCAAGGCCCGCGACCTGTGGCGCAAGATGATTTCCATGCTGTTTGAAACCGGTCACCCGTGGATGACGTTCAAGGATGCCTGTAACGTGCGCTCACCGCAGCAGCACGTTGGCACCATCCATTCATCCAACCTGTGCACCGAAATCACTCTCAATACCAGCAAGAATGAAATTGCAGTCTGTAATCTGGGCTCAGTGAACATGGTCAATCATGTTGATGAAAACGGATTGAACCGGGAGAAACTGCAAAACACCATACGCACTGCGGTTCGAATGCTGGATAACGTTATCGACATCAATTACTACTCGGTGGAAGAAGCCCGCAATTCCAACATGAAGCATCGTCCGATCGGTATGGGAATTATGGGTTTTCAGGACGCACTGTATGTTCAGAAAATCCCCTATGCCTCGGATGCAGCAGTGAGTTTTGCCGACGAATCCATGGAAGCGATCAGCTATTTTGCGATACAGGCTTCAAGTGAACTGGCGGAAGAACGCGGTGCCTATGATTCATTCAAAGGTTCACTGTGGGATCAGGGCGTCTTGCCGATTGATTCCCTGAAGCTGCTGATGGAACAACGCGGACAGGAATATCTGGATGTGGATACAACCCAGCGACTGGACTGGGACAGCCTGCGCACACGCATTCAGGAGAAAGGCATGCGCAACTCCAATGTACTGGCCATTGCACCTACTGCCACCATTGCAAATATCTGCGGGGTTTCGCAATCCATAGAGCCGACCTATCAGAATCTCTATGTGAAATCCAATCTCTCCGGCGAGTTCACCGTGGTCAACCCTTACCTGGTCAAGGATCTGAAAGCGCTGGATCTGTGGGACAGCGTGATGGTGAATGATCTGAAGTATTACGACGGCAGTGTTCAGAAGATTGATCGTGTGCCTGCCCAAATCAAGCAAATCTATGCCACCGCATTTGAAATTGAACCTCGCTGGCTGGTTGATGCGGCCAGTCGCCGGCAGAAATGGATTGATCAGGCCCAGTCCCTGAACCTTTATGTGGCGGAAGCCAGCGGTAAAAAGCTGGATATCACTTATCGTATGGCCTGGCTGCGAGGGTTGAAGACCACCTATTACCTGCGGGCGCTGGCGGCGACCAAAACCGAAAAGTCCACCATTGCCGACTCCAGCTTGAACAAGGTTTCCAGCGGCGCGGCTGCCATTGCCGACGCGCCCAAGGCCTGCGCTATCGACGATCCCGATTGTGAGGCTTGCCAGTGAC
>JBBDXV010000346.1:0-1120 GCA_040902165.1 Pseudohongiellaceae bacterium | reverse complement strand
CGAACGGGAGATTAAGAGGTTTTATTATGTTGACATGGGATGATTTTGAAAGCGAAGAAGCGGGCGCCACGGTTCTGCAGTCGGCTGCTCCCGCCGTCGTCGAACGCGCGAAAGAAGCACTGCAGCTCACACCGGCACAACCGGCAGCGGCCAAAGCAGAGCGGGCAAAACTGCAGAAAGTGAATGTGGCAAAAGGCAGCTCAGTTGATGCTTCGGACGCGGCGAATAACGAGCGCGCCCTGGAGCAGGCCATCAGCGATCTGGAAAAACTGGATATCCAGGCTGGATTGGATGAACTCGAAGGCACAGCCGCCCGGGTAAAGGTGGATGACAAGCGCATGATCAACTGCCGGGCTGACCTGAACCAGCTGGTGCCGTTCAAATATGACTGGGCGTGGCAAAAATATCTTGATGGCTGCGCCAATCACTGGATGCCCCAGGAAATCAACATGAATGCTGACATTGCGCTATGGAAGAGCCAATCCGGCGGACTGACCGAGGACGAACGTACCATCGTCAAGCGCAGTCTCGGATTCTTTTCTACTGCCGACTCGCTGGTGGCCAATAATCTGGTGCTTGCCATATATCGATTGGTTACCAATCCGGAATGTCGCCAGTACATCTTGCGCCAGGCTTTTGAAGAGGCCATTCATACCCATGCCTACCAGTATTGCATCGAGTCGCTGGCCATGGATGAAGGTGAAATATTCAATATGTATCATGAGATTCCGTCGGTGGCCAAGAAGGCAGCATGGGGCTTGAAATACACACGGGATCTAAGCAACCCGGAATTTCACACAGGCACACCTGAAACAGACCAGCAATTACTGCGCAATCTGGTGGCTTTCTATTGTTGCCTGGAAGGAATCTTTTTTTACTGCGGCTTCACCCAGATCCTGTCCATGGGTCGTCGTAATAAAATGACCGGCACGTCGGAACAGTTCCAGTACATTCTGCGTGATGAGTCCATGCATCTGAATTTCGGCATTGACATGATCAACCAGATCAAACTGGAGAATCCGCACCTGTGGACTGACAAATTCAAGGAAGAAGTCACCCAGATGATCCTGCAGGCCACCCAGCTTGAGATTGAATACGCCCGCGACACCATGCCGCGTGG
>JBBDXV010000345.1:0-2613 GCA_040902165.1 Pseudohongiellaceae bacterium | reverse complement strand
CCGAAGTCTTCACATCTCTTTCGGCCAGCCAGGGATAAGCCGGCATGATGGAAGCCGGTATCACACTGCGCGGATCGATGAGATGGATGCGATGCCAGTCATCAGTATATTTTCCACCCAGACGGTGCAGGTCAGGACCGGTACGTTTGGAGCCCCACAGGAACGGACGATCGTAGACAAATTCTCCGGCGCGTGAATAGGGACCGTAACGTTCCACCTCGGCGATCAGCGGTCGCACCTGCTGGGAGTGACAACCACTGCATCCCTCGCGAATATAAATATCGCGACCGGTCAATTCCACCGCAGTGTAGGGCCGCGTATTGGCACCGGCAGTTTCAAGCGAATCCTGAAACAGGGTCGGCAGCACCTGTACCAGTCCGCCGATGGCAGAGACAAACAGGATGCCGAAGATCAGCAGTCCGGTGTTCTCTTCCAGCTTCTTGTGCAACGACATCATGTTCATACGTTGAATCCATAGGCCGGATCAACGGGCGGCGGCGTTACTCTGACAGTCTTGCGGTTACGGGTAGTCATATAAAAGTTGTAGGTCATCAGCAAGGTACCAACAAGGAAAATTAACCCGGCGAGCAATCGCAGTCCATAATAGGGCGCCATGCTGGACATGATGTCCCGGAAACTGTAAGTCAGTTCACCGCTTGGATCGACGCTGAGCCACAGCAAACCCTGCGACACACCCGCAGCCCACATCGAGATCACGTAGAGCATGGTGCCGGCCAGGGCGAGCCAGAAATGAATATTCGCCAGACGCACACTATAGAGTTCGGTGCCTACCAGACGCGGCACCAGAAAATAGAAAGTGCCATAGGTGATCATCGCGTTCCAGCCGAGCGCGCCGGAGTGAACGTGACCGATGGTCCAGTCGGTAAAATGACTTACCACATTGACGCTGCGAATGGACATCATCGGTCCTTCGAACGTCGCCAGCCCATAGAAAGCCAGTGACAGCACGATGAACTTCAGTGCCGGATCAGTTTTCAGTTTCTCCCAGGCACCGCTTACCGTCATGATGCCATTGACCATCGTCGCCCACGACGGTGCGAGCAATATCAGGCTCATCACCACGGCGAGTGACTGCACCCATTCAGGCACCGCGTTGTAATGCAGATGATGAGGTCCGGCCCAGATATAACTGTAGGTAAATGCCCAGAATGCCACCACTGACAGTTTATAACTCCAGATCGGGCGACCGGCATGCTTGGGTAGAAAGTAATACAACATGCCCAGAAATCCACCGGTGAGCAGAAAGCCCACCGCATTGTGACCGTACCACCATTGCACGATCGCATCCTGTGCGCCGGGGTAGAGAGAATAGGATTTGGATAAAGTGACCGGTATCGCCAGATTATTCACGATATGCAACATCGCGATAACGATAATCAGCGCACCATAGAACCAGTTGGAGATGTAAATCGGTTTGATCTTGCGATTGGCGATGGTGCCGAAGAACACGATGCCGAACGCTACCCACAGCACCGCGATGACAATATCAAACGGCCACTCCAGTTCCGCATACTCCTTGGAACTCGTCCATCCGGCCAACAGGGACAGGCCGCCGGTTAACACCAGCAGTTGCCAGGCATAGGCAATGAAAATCGCAATACGGGGAAGAAACAGCGGAACGTGGCTGGTGCGCTGCACACTGTAGAATGCGGTCGCCATCAGCGCGGAAACACCAAAGCCAAAGATGATGCCATTGGTATGCAGCGGTCGCAGTCGACCAAACGACAGCCAGGCTTGTCCAAAATCCAGCCCGGGCCAGACCAGTTCGGCCGCGATATAGACGCCGGCCGCCATCGAAGCCACAGCCCAGAACACGGAAAACTGCACCAGCCGTTTGACGACCTCGTCGTGATAATACTGCTGCTCTGTCGCCATGAATCTTTGCCTATACTCCCAGGGTCGGTCCGATGCCCGCAGTCCACAAGCCTACCGTCAGCCCCAGCAGACTGACTGCCGCAACCAACAACCAGCCCACCAATGCCGAAGCCATCAACATCCCGCGTTCAGGCGGAATATCCAGCACCACCGGTATCCCGGTATAAAGAAGATACATACTCCAGATCATTGCCGGCAGGATGACAATGACGTTGAAAAATACATCCGGGAACAGATGCGCAATACTCGCCAGCGCCAATGGCTCGCCGACCACGGTAATAAACGCAAAATGCAGCCCCAGCGAGGTCTTCGCATCATAGGTTGAGGCCATCCAGCGACTGATGATGGCGGTGGAGACAAACCCGAAAACCAGGGCCAAAAAATAGCCGATGCTGATCAGGGTCAGTGTGCCAGTCCCGAATTCAAGCGGCTCCGCCGCGCCAAGACGCCAGCCAAAACTGTAGCCGCCAATCCAGGAAAACAGCGGCGGCAGCAGCAACAACAGCACGGTGTACTGAAACAGCACCCTCACCGGACTCGGATAGGAAGACGCCAGCTCGGCAAAGGTTTCCTTCGGCTGGAAGATGGATCTGAAATAAAGAACCGGAAGAACCTGATTGTTCATGGGCTTTTCACGCAATGATTTTGCAGAGGTAGCAGAGGTAGGGACACTTATAACTTAATAACTTAAGCGCTAATCCTGAGGTTTCAGCCAGG
>JBBDXV010000344.1:3330-18252 GCA_040902165.1 Pseudohongiellaceae bacterium | reverse complement strand
GCTGTCGGTGACCGTGAAATTTCGGCAGAGAAGATCGTGGTGTCAACCGGCTCCCGCCCGGCACCACCGCCGTATTCGGAATTACCGGTGTGGACCAGTGATGATCTGTTTCCGCTTGAAACTACGCCACCGGCCAGCCTGATTGTAGTCGGTGGCGGGTTTGTCGGCTGTGAGATGGCGGCATTTTTTGCCGGCGTAGGTACCCGGGTTCAGCTGTTCAATCGCGGAGACAGATTGTTAGGCAGGGAAGACCGCGATATAGAAAACGTATTCCGGACTGAATTTGCAAAAGAAGTGGAGACTCACTGCGATGCCGAGCTTGAAATGCTCAGCTGGGACGGCAGGCAGTTCACTGCCGCGTTTGATATTCAGGGCAAAAAGCAGCAATGCACTGCGGAGCGCATCCTGTTTGCGATTGGTCGGGTGCCGAATACTGAACAGTTGCAACTGGAAAAAACAGGATTGGCGACGGATCAGCGCGGGTTTCTTCCGGTGAACGAATGGCTGGAAACCAGAGTGCCGGGAATTTATGCGACCGGCGATGTCAACGGTCGTTATATGCTGCAACATGCTGCATCCTATGAGGTGTACTATCTCAGGCAAAGGTTTTTAAAAGGTCTGCAGGAACCCATCGATGAAAGACTGGTTGCCCATGCGGTGTTTTCCTGTCCTGAAGTCGCTTCCATCGGGCTGACCGAGGACCAGGTAAGGGAAAGAGGGATTCCCTATGTTGCGGTGCTGGAAGACTGGCTGGCCAGTGCCCGGGCGATGGCGCTGCGCATTCACTATCCGCGCATCAAGTTGATTGTCGCGCGGCAAACCTATGAAATTCTCGGCTGTCATCTTGTGGGTCCCGAATCTGCCACATTGTTGCATCAGGTGCTGGCGGTCATGCGGCTGAAGAACGATGTGCGTGAGCTCGCCGAGATGATTTACATTCATCCGGCGCTGAATGAATGTCTGTTGGCGGCGGCAGTCAAGGCGGTCGGAAAAATCGAGTTGCAGCACCAGGCTGAATAAATCAGATCGAACGAACTATGTCGGTGACACCGCCGGTCCCATTGGGTTATAAATCCGTATCAGTTTCTTGACGCCCGGGAAACCAGCGCTGAGAACAGATTTGAGATTAACAAGGAGAACAGAATCAAAATTTACAAGGAGAACAGAATCAAAATTAACAAGGAGAACAACCATGAAAGCAGCGTTGAAAGCAGCAATAAAAGCCGTCTTAACTGATGGCATGTCGAAAGCCCTGATCACAATCCTGTTGCTTGTGGGTGGCAGCCTGCAATCTGCACTGGCCCAGGATTTCATCTGGGCGCCGGATTTTCCGGTCGGTACGAGTATCATCGAAATTTCCGCGCCTGATCAGAACGGAACGGACCGGACCTTTGAAGATTTGAAAGGCGAGCAGGGGCTGCTGTTCATGCTAAGCCGCTCCTTTGACTGGTGACCCTACTGTAAAGCTCAGCTCGTGCAGCTGACAGAACTGACAGACCAGTTTGAAGCCCTGGGGTTGAATATTGCCGCGATGACTTACGATCCGGTTAAGTTGCTCAAGACCGTCGAAGAAGATCAGGGAATCACGTTTCCACTCTTGCATGATGACAATGTAAAGCATGTGAATGCTTTGGGAATTCGCAATCTCGACTATGAGCCGGGGCAACGCGCCTACGGGATTCCGTATCCGGGCATTTTTCTGCTCGATGCGAATGGTGTGATTCGTTACAAATTTGCCGAGGAAGATTACCGTCTGCGTCCGGATTTTGCCGGTGTACTGGAAGCGGCAGCCCGGTTGTCACAGTAAGCCAGGTAAGCCAGGAGATCAGAGTAGAAATAAAAAAGCCCTGAACCAGTCAGGGCTTTTTTTCGAACCGGATATTTACATCGCCAGAGTTTGTAATTGCGCTTTGGCTTCGGCGCTGGCCATGTGATTCATGCCCAATACGATCTGGGCCAGGGTCTTGGCTTCGGCAGCGGCCATGTCACTGGCAACTACCTGGGATAGTCTTTCCTTGTCTTCTGCAGTGGCGGCGTGCTGCATATTGTGTACAGCCATCGCGACTGCCTTGAAGGCAGGTCCGGTTCCTTCTTCATTCTGGATTGCCATCAGCGCTGCTTTGTCTGCATCGGATGGAAAGTGATTGAGATTCATCAGAATCCCGGCAATTGTTTTGGTGGCAGAGGCATTGTCTGCCATGGCGAACTGGGAAAACATTCCTAGCGAAAGTATTACAAGCAATTTGGTTGCGAAGCCCGATTTCATAATTTTCTCCTGGATTCTCGTTGTATTGGCACCGGGTACTGGAATCAATACCGGACGAGCATGGTACAGCAGGCAGCTATACAGTCACAATGGACTTACGCCGAGTCACCTTTTATGCTCTGGCAACCGAAAAACTGAAATACCAAAAGCCGGCCGCCAGGCCACATATGGCCAATACCCATGCCGGTTCTGAGGAGATTTACGATGAAATGCACCATTTGCCCTGCCGGTTTCCGCGTCATTTCCCGCCTTGTCTTTCTATTAATAGTCCTGGGCCTTCCCCTGACGGGCTGGTCACAGACTGTAAGCTTCCGGGCCAGCGGCACCATGGTCGATGCGACGAATGCATTTTTGCAGAGCCTTGACCCCGCGCAACGGGACAAAGCACAGTATGACTTTAACGATGCGGAGCGACTGAACTGGCATTTTATCCCGCGTGACCGCAACGGTTTGCCGTACAAGGAAATGAACGAGCCGCAGCGGCGGGCAGCCGTGCAACTGCTGCAAACATTCCTCAGTACCGAGGGCTTTGAAAAAATTGAGAACATTCGCGGGCTTGAAGATGTGCTGGCAGCGATCGAGGTGAATGGGCGTTTCGTGCGCGATCGTGACCTTTATTACTTCACCGTTTTCGGCATGCCGTCACTGGATGGTTCCTGGGCGTTTCGTTATGAGGGACACCATACCGCCCTGAACTGGACCTTTGTCGAAGGCATGGGGATTGCGAGCACACCACAGTTTTTTGGAGCCAATCCGGCCGAAGTGCGAGGCGGAGACAAGATCGGCCAGAGGGTGCTGCAGGTAGAAGAGGATCTGGGCAGAAACCTGATCCGGTCAATGACTTCGCAGCAGCTGCTCACGGCATTGATTCCCGGCGATGCGCCAGGAGATATTCTCACTGCCGCAAGGGTGGAAGCAGGTTCACTGGGCGATGAAGGTATCCGCTATGCCGACCTGCAGGCTCAGCAACAGGCGATGCTCTGGTATGTGATCGACGAGGTAGCAGGGGCACAGTCAGTTGCGCTGGGCGACGCGCGTCTGAATGCGATTCGCAATGCCGGCCTCAGTGAAATCCGTTTTGCCTGGATGGGAACCATGGAGAAAGGGGGACCCCATTATTATCGAATACAGGGTCCCGGCTTCCTGATCGAATACGACAACACCCAGAATAATGCTAACCATATTCATCTGGTGTGGCGCGACTTCAACGGTGATTTTGGACGTGACCTGATTCGTCTGCACTATCTTGAAGTGGCCCAGGATACCGTGGCCCAGGCTTATGGACCGGGGCATCAGCATTAGGCAATCAGGAACAATAAGCTGTTTGCATTGCACTGTGGATAAAAAGCAGTCGATTACCCGGGATTTCTGCGACCAAAAGGGTATCACCCGATTTGCCGGTCACGAAACTGGACAACCCTCTGCTTCGAAGATACATTTAATCCTTTCTATTCTCAGGCAGATGTGCGCATACAAACGATGATACTATTTTTCGTTAGCACCATAGACCAGCGGTAATTGATATCCATCGTGAAAAAAGAACCGAAAAAATACGTATTGACCGTGTCCTGCTCCGAAACCAGTGGCATCGTGCGGGCGGTAAGTGAATTTCTCTTCCAGCGCGGAGCTACCATCAGCGAGGCCGCACAACACCGTGACCCGGTTATCGACCGCTTCTTCATGCGCGTGGAGTTTGAGGAAGTGGAAACCACACTGCCCAGCTGCGAAAAACTAAACGAGTACTTCCATGAGATCGGCACAAGCTTTGCCATGCAGTGGAATTTCTTCGATCTCGGCATCAAGCCCAGGGTATTACTCGCGGTATCCAGGCACGGTCACTGCCTGAATGACATCCTGCACCGCTGGAGCAGTGGCGCGCTGTCCGCGGACATCGTCGGCGTAGTATCGAATCATGAAGAACTGCGTGGCATCACCGAATGGTATCGAATTCCTTATCATTATCTGCCGCTAAACGATCACAACAAGGCTGCGCAGGAGGAGGCAATGCTGCGCATCATTCGCGACCAGAAAGTGGATCTCCTGGCACTTGCGCGTTACATGCAGATTCTCTCACCGAAGATGTGCGAGGCTATGGCAGGCAGGGCGATTAACATACATCACTCCTTTCTGCCAGGATTCAAGGGCGCAAATCCCTATCGCCAGGCTTATATGCGTGGCGTGAAAATCATCGGCGCAACCGCCCATTACGTAACGACGGATCTCGACGAAGGTCCGATCATTGAGCAGGCAGTAGAGAAGATCGATCACAACTTTGACATCGATGAGCTGATTCAAATTGGCCGCGATGCCGAGTGCGCCGCCTTCGCACGCGCCATTAAATGGCACTGCGAACACCGCATCATAGTCAACGGCAACAAGACAGTCGTATTCAAGTAAAAACGAGTTAAATCACTGCTCGCAGCGATGAGGATTTCAGCCTGGAACAATAAGCCGTTTGCGTTGCAATGTGGATAGAAAACAGTCGATTAGCCGGGATTTCCCTTGCCTGTTCCCGCCAACACCATACCGGCGGATACCGTAACTGCTGGCGCATCTTTCCCTTGAATGCCAGCGGACAGATCATCCAGGGCGCTACTTCCAGTAATAATTCATTGTTTGTTTTTTTATGAATCGTGTTTGGTAAACGCAGTTGTCTTCAGGCGGATTTTCCCGCAATCTGTTCATTTGTATACGGAGGCACCTATGGGCGGAATCAAGACACAATATTCGTTTGAATTGAACCCGGACCACGTCGAGTGGCTAAAAAAAATGCAGGAAGCCTACGGTCTGGATGACGCAGACAAGGCGCTGCGTATCGTACTGGATTACGCGAAGGAGGAAGTGGATGCCGACGCGGTATTTGGCGAGATTCGTTGTAATCACTGCGACTAGTGGCGAGCGTGAAACGCAATGTGTTCGCCGCCAAACCTGGCGATGAACTGATTGTCTATTTATGCTTTCGACAGTTAGGCAATGATCAATTGTGCATACTTTACAATTGTCGCGATGACTTTGGCTGGAGCCAATTCCACGAATTTAATGTTCCTGCTTTTGTAGTTGAGCGATTTCAATTGATGTGGCAGAACGGCACCTTTCACTTTGCCGTCAACGACAACTTCCAGTTTCATACCGCGCGCCGTGGAGGCAATGGGAGCAACAACTGCGAATCCGGTGTGCTGATTGAATGCCTTTTTGGGTGAATTATTATTGCTATACAAATCCATGGCCAACCAATTCGGTCAGAAACATGGTGGTTCACATGCGGCTGCAGGAGCGCAATTCGTGCTTTCCAGGTTGAAAGCTTTCAAGCGTCCCTTACAGCCGCCTATACTGTCTCCATCCATGCCGGTTCCCGCGAGGAGTAACTTCCGATGCCAAGAAAAGAAAAAACTGCGAGATTGACCTTACAGATCGATCCTTATGTTGCCGCGCTGCTCGCGAAGATTACGGAGGGCAAACACGTCTTGAATTTCGACAAAGACGAAAGGATCTTTGCCCAGGGTGACTTGCCGGATGCGATTTTCTTTATCGAGTCTGGCAAAGTGAAAATTTCTGTGGTGTCTGGCGCAGGGAAGGAAGCGGTTCTTGCCATGCTCGGACCGCAGAACTTTTTCGGAGAAGGCGTGCTGGTGGGGCAGTCCCTGCGGATGAGCACGGCTACTACGCTGGGACCTGCGGTTTTATACCGCGTGGAAAAAGCAGCCATGCTGCGCGCCCTTCACGATCAAACCGCGCTTTCCGAAAAATTCCTCGCTGCGCTTTTGGTCCGCAACATCGAAATCGAGGAAGATCTGTGCGACCAACTCTTCAACCACAGTGAGAAGCGGCTGGCCCGCGTTCTGCTGAAGCTCACGCGCTTGCGCGAGCATGAATATCTCCCTGATACGAAACTCCCCCCGCTGAGCCACGAGACTCTCGCCGAGATGGTGGGAACAACGCGTTCACGCATTACCCATTTCATGAACAAGTTCCGGAAACTTGGCTTGATAGATTACAAGAACGGTGAATTCACGGTAAGAACGGAACTGCTGACTGACATCGTCCTGCACGATTAGCATCACGTCCCCACCAAACGAGCAGAACGCCTGTGCCGCATGCGTGACCACCTCAGCATTTCTCTTCAACAACGCTCATTGATCAAGTATGTTGCGCACCTTTCGCCTCAGTGCGGTTGCAGTAAACGGTTTTTGCAAGAACTCGACGTCTGGATTCAACTGCCCCTGATGCACAATGGTGTCATCCGTGTAACCGGATACGAACAGTACTTTCAAGTCAGGATATTGCGCCGATAATGTCTCGAACAATTTCGGCCCGCTCAGCCCGGGCATAATCACATCGGTTACAAGCAGATTGAAAATGTTTCCGTGCTCCTTAAACAAGGCTTGCGCCAATATCGGATGAGCCGCGTCGAACACCCGGTAGCCTGCAGTCTCGAGAATGCTGCGCGTTAACAACCGAACCGCCTCTTCGTCCTCGACGACGAGCACAGTTTCCGTCCCGACCATCATGGACTCATTCTCGCTGGTTCGTTTCTCGGATTTGTCGTGATCGTAGCTTCGCGGTAAGTAGATTTTAAAGGTGGTGCCTTCACCCAGTTCGGTGTACACCCAAATGTAACCACCGCTTTGCTTCACGATGCCGTAAACGGTAGCCAGCCCGAGTCCAGTGCCTTTGCCTTGTTCCTTGGTGGTAAAGAAGGGTTCAAACAAGTGTTGTTTCGTTGTATTACTCATGCCACTGCCGCTGTCGTTAACGGCCAGCATTACGTATGGACCCGCGGCGATCTCCATATCGCGTATCGAGGAGGTTTCGAGTTCTACATTTGCCGTTTCGATCGATAGTCGGCCACCCTGCGGCATCGCGTCTCTCGCATTAACCACCAGGTTCATCAGCACCTGTTCGATCTGTCCCAGATCTGCCCTGACACTGCCGAGTTCATTGGCCAGAACCGAAACGAGATCGACGTTTTCGCCTACCAGCCTGCGCAACATGTCGTCCATACCGTTGACGAGTGAGTTGAGATCAATCACTTTTGGCTGCAATACCTGTTTGCGGCTAAACGCAAGCAGTTGCTTGGTAAGCCCCGTCGCACGTCGTCCTGCCTCGATGATTGCTGCCAGTTGTTGGCGGCGTCTGTCCTGAGGTTCGAAGGTCCCTAAAACAATGTCCGAGTAACCCAGAATCACAGTGAGAAGGTTGTTGAAATCATGCGCCACACCGCCTGCAAGTTGACCCACGGCTTCCATCTTCTGCGCCTGTCGAAACTGCGCTTCGAGCGCTTTTTGATCGCTGATGTCGGTGCCAATGCCGAGCCAATGCGCCGGTGCATTATCGTCGTGCTGCCGCATACGGGCCTGGCTAGTGATCCAATGTGAGGTGCCATCGGGCCAACATACGCGGAATTCCTCTTTGAACTCGGTGCCCTCGTGCGCGGCTCTTGCAAGAGAATCTTGCACCAACTGCCTATCGTCGCAATGGACGAGAGCAATGAAGTCTTCAAAGTTTTTGGGAGTCTGCTCGATGGTCAAGCCGAAGACGACCGCCATCGTGTCCGACCAGGTGATACGTTGCGTCACCGGATCGAGTTCCCAGACGCCCATGCGAGCCGCACCGAGCGCATAGTTGGTTCGCTCTTCGCTGGCATGCAATGCTGCGGTCTGAAGTTCCAGGGATTTGGTGCGCTCCAGCAAGTCGCTTGTCGTTTGCCGCAAGTTTGCTTCAGAGAGCCTGCGCTCGGTGATGTCGGTGCCACAACTAAACGTCCCGATCACCTGGTCCGCTTCGTCCCGCAACAATGTGTTGCGCCACTCAATAAGCCGTTCTCCGCCCGCCCGGTTGACAATGGGGTTCTCGACGATGGCTAGATCGCCAGCGAGCAGATTATGAAAACTTTTTTTGAGTCTGTGCTGGCTATCCACGGGAGAGCAGACATCGAACCAATTGCGGCCGAGCAACTCCTCTGCGGCCCAGCCGAGAATGGAACAGGCATAACGGTTGATCAGTGTAATCCGGCCCTCCAGATCCAGCGCCAGAAGAATGACTTCAGGCGTGTCCAGATAGCGCTGCGCCCGATCGCGCTCACGGCTGACGGCTTCCTGTGCCTGGGCAAGAAGTACCGGAGTTCTGCTCTCATTATCGATCATGGCATCGATCTGGCCACTGAGCAGTGCCTCGATGGTGGCCTCGGCTTCGGCGAGCCTCAGTTCCAGTCCGCGCACATTAAATTTCTCGGAGACGTTCATGTTCCGACCAAACTTTCGAAAAGCTGATTAGTGTCTTTCAGGTTGCCGATCAGGCGTTGCACGGGCAATGGCTGCAGAACGAGCAGGGTTGGGGTTACGATAATTCCATCGCTGACAGCTTGAAGCGGGTGCTTGAGCAGGTCGATGATTTCGCACTCATGGGTGGAGGGGAAATGTTCAGCACAGAACGCCTTGACATTCTGGATCGCCATCAAGGAGTTTGGCGCATTTCCCGCTATATAAAGGCGCAACACGAGTGTCTTTTGTTTCATTCGTTTCAATATCAGCTTCGCCATTAGCGACCCGCGTTGCGGGCAGTAGTCACAGCGACGCCTGTCTTCCTAAGCTTGCTTAGGGGAGGCAGGGCCACAATGTCGGCCTGCCTTAACTTTTGCCGCATCACTTTGTTGCTCTTGCGTAGCTCGGTTGCTGAACCTGTGGCATCGGCCAGGAGAGCGATCTCCGCCGTGCGTATTTCCATCTCGGTTTTGATAGCCTGTATGCGTACAGCCCCTTCGGCCTGGGCCAGTTCCAGCTGCAATTTTTTGTAGTCAGCGGTATTGTGGGCCAGTGCCCGGGCAGCGAGCTGTTGCTGTTCCCACTCCCAACGCGCTGTTCCCATTAGCACTTTGCCCTGCGCAATAAAAACGTCGGCGAGGGTGACACCCTTGTCATTAAGTATCAGTTCCCGCACCTGGTTCGAATGTCCGGTGCCTCGTGATTTCACAATGGTCAGCGCACGGTTGCGTTCGCCGTCGAGTACGACATACGAGAGATGAATCCAGGTATCGGCCATTGTTGAAACCCCGGTGGCCGTCGCCTCCTGATTATCCAGTCCCATCAACAGGGACGTATTCAGTACCGTGATACCCGCACCCTTGAGAAAATCCAGAAATTGCTGGCCGGAATCGTTGGCGACAGACGGGGTGACCTTCGCCAGTGCTGAGAATGGATCGATCACCAGGCACTGCGGGCGGAAGTCCAGCACCTTGGCTCGCAGGTCGGCGATCTGGTCGTCTATTTTGGGGCCGCGCGTGCGAAGGGAATACATATTCAGCAGGCCGGACTTTACGTAAGGAGCGAATTGGACATCAATCGAGCGAAAATTGCGCACAATCTGGGCGGCGCTTTCGTCGAAACTGATGAACAGCACGCGCTCGCCACGTGCGCAGGCGGCGGCGGCAAAGAGTCCGGCGAGAGTGGACTTGGCGGTTCCGGGCATACCCGAAACGAGCACATGACTGCCCCGGTAGTAGCCCCCCCGGAGCATGTGGTCAAGACGATCAATCCCTGAAGAGATCCGCTCTTCGGTAACCAAATACGTGAGTTCCCTGGGCGGGAGAGCGGCGAGCTTAAGTCCCTGGGCCGTGATCGTAATCGGAAATTCGTCGCCATCAAAATTGGATCCGCGGTACTTCACAATGCGCAGATTGCGAAAATCAGATCCGTCGACCACCTGATGCTGCAGGACTACGACGCAATCCACCATGAACTGCATGAAACTATAGCGTTGATCTGCCAGGCTCGCGCTGCCGGCTTTCTGTGTAATGATGCCGGTGAGTCCCGACTGCAGCAGCCAGTCGCGAATTCGATACATTTCCCGGCGTTCGGCAACCGGATCGTCGAGCAGACTCAACAGCACGTCGATGCCGTCGAAAACGATGCGCGTCGCGCCCATGGCCTTTGCCCGGTTTTCAAGCAGGCTGAGCATACCGATCAGGTCGAATTCGCCGGCCTTTACGTCCGTCGGCGATAGTTGTGCATCCAGGAAGAAAAGCTTCTTTTTTTCGAGCAGCGGGAGATTCCATCCGAATGCGGCGGCATTGGCAACAACTTGCCTGGTACCCTCCTCAAAGGCGACGAAAATACCGGCCTCCCTGGATTGCATTGCGCCATTCACAAGCAACTGCAGGGCAAATACAGTCTTGCCGCAACCGGGCCCGCCCATCACCAACGTCGTTCTTCCGCATGGCAATCCACCGAGGGAGATTTCATCGAAGCCTTCGATGCCCGTAGGCATCTTTTTTATGGCTTGATATTTTGACTTTCTGGCAGGTAGCTTCAATTTGATCCCCTTTAAAAGCTGTTGCATGTCGGCTGCCCAGACGTCTGCGCAGATTTAATAATTGCGTTAATTCGGGGTTTTGTGGTGTTGCGGCAGTCTATGCTTAATTAATCTGACGGGATGTTCACTTTTGCACATAGAGTGGGAGTTTCCCCACCACCCACATCCCCACCACACTCCAAAACTGCGCTGGCGACGCCCCCCCGTATTTGAGTAGCACGGCAATTTGAAGTCCAATATCCTTGAGGGCGTCCCCGAAACAGGAAACGCAGCGGAAACGGGACGCTCAGCCCCGGGCAATCAGACAACGCTTATCAGCTATTCTCTGGTGAGTTCCCGAAGAATGCCATCGCCACTGTGAAGGTCGCCGGTCTGCGCGGCGATGCGAGATAGGCCTTGATGGCTGGCAGGGACTGGATGTGATGCTTGAATTTCATCAGCGCCGGGAATTTATCCAGAGCCGGCGGTGACAGGGCGCGAACATAGTCGAGATAATGCCAGCCCAGAAAGTCGACGAAACTCGCTTTATTGCCAACCAGAAATCCTGATGCGCTATCGTTCTGGCGCGCCAGATAATCCATTCTTTCCAGCATCATCGGTAAGGTAATTTTTTCGTACTCTCCGCGGACGGTTGAAAATTGCGGGTTCCAGAAAAGTGTGCCGACACTGTTGATGGCGTCGACACAAAACTCTTCAATCATGTCGCAGCGAATGCGTTCGGCTTCGGTGCTGCCGTACAAATCGTGCTTGCGCGCCAGATAGCGATAAATGGCATGACTCTGGTAAATGCACAGATCACCTTCTTCGTAGATCGGTAACTGGCCCAGCGGCAAAGTAGTTTTGAGTGCGGGCCACTCTTCTACCGCCACCCGTTTCTCCCGGTACGGCAAAGTCAGGAATTCCAGCATCAGACGAACCGGTTCTGCGCGTCCACGCACATCAAAGTAGGTAAGAAGAGGAGGGTCAGTCACCGTAATATTCATCTTCAGGTACCGGTAAGAACCGCATAACGCTGTGCCCAGTCATTGCGCCATGCCATCAGCACCGAGGCTTCCATCGGTCTGCCGATGAAAAATCCCTGGGCCAGGTCGCAATCGGTTTTCCCCAGAAAAGTCCAGTCTTCGACATCCTGAACGCCTTCGGCGACGGTCTTGATGCCAAGGTTTTTTGCCAGCTGCATGCTGCCGTCAAAAATGCCGTGCAAGGTGGCATTGTCCCAGGCAGTGTGTACAAAGCCCTGGTCTATTTTCAATTCATTGAACGGAATGTCGCGCAACTGTGCCATCGACGAGTGCCCGGTTCCAAAATCATCAATAGAAAGGTTGAATTTTCGCAGCCGCAGGCGGGTGAGAATATCGAGCACCAGTGCATAGTCGTTCATCAGTTTTGATTCGGTGATTTCCAGGGTCAGGTCCTGTGGTGACACATTGGCATCGATCAATTCCTTTTCCAGGAAACTGATAAACGCACGGGTGTTCAGGTTGTACATGGAAATGTTGATCGCCACAGGGACCCTGATCCCCGCTGCTTTCCATTCATTGATATCGTGCATTGCATTCTTGATGACCAGCTGGGCAATTTCATCAATCAGGTTGTTTTCTTCGGCTACCGAAATGAACCTGTCAGGATAGATAATGCCGTCCTGCGGGTGCTTCCATCGCACCAGTGCCTCCACGCCCATCAGCTCGCCGGAACTGAGTTTTACCTTGGGCTGATAGACATTAAAAAGCTCGCCCTGATCAAGCGCCTGGCGCAGACGTTCCGCCGAGTGGGTCTGCTGCGTACTGGTGCGCAATATTTCCCTGGCGCCGGGATTCCAGCTTTCCAGAATCTTTTTCAGTTGCTCCTGGCGCACTGGTTTGCTCAGATGTCCCAGCACCTGGAAACTGTAGGCAACCGCCAGTTTCACCGTTGCCTGTAACACCCGCTCATCTTCGCCGCTGACCAGTAACAGGGCACCTGAATAGGGCGTGTCTTTCAATTTCTCCAGAAACTCAAGGCCGTCCATTTGCGGCATGTTCAGATCCAGGATGATGACCATGTTTGGCAGGAGCCGGTCGCCGATTACTTCCAATGCCTTGTGCGCACTGGTATAGCTCGTCAGCTTTTTGAATCCGGCAAGACCAAGCTGATGGGAAATCAGCTTCAACTGAAACGGATCATCATCAATCAGAAGAATTTCTTTTTCTATCGACACCGCAGTCATTTGCTTGCCCTGGATTGCTGAATGGCATTGGTTGCTTCATTCAAGGTTTTCCTGAACGACGCTACAAGTTCCGTGACCCGGTCGGCATCCTGGTTCTTTCCGGACAATTCCAGTTTTGCGCAGGCTTCACCCAGCGCCATCGCTCCTATCGCCCGGGACGATGACTTCAGCGAATGTGCCAGATCGCCCACCCTTTGCCATTGACCGGCGTCACAGGCGGAATAAATTTCCTGTGCGGTGCGATTGGCGGAAATGCAATAATCTTCCTGGAAACTCTCCAGTACCGCCGGATCGTCACCCACCAGGCTTTTTAACATTTCCGGATCATAGACGGCAAAACCGGACTGGAATTTTTTCCCGCTGGTTGCCGTTATCTCGTTGCCATTGGGCTTGAGGCGCCATTTCTCCAGTTTCTCCCGCAAATTTTCCAGCGGTACCGGTTTGGGCAGGTAGTCATCCATGCCGGACTCGATGCAGCGGGCGCGTTCGCCCTTGGTGGCATTGGCGGTGAAGGCCAATATTGGCAAATGACTGCCGTCGGTTTCCTGGCTTCGTATCGCCGAGGTCAGCTCATAGCCATCCATGATGGGCATATGCAGGTCGGAAAGTAAAAGTGCGTATTTGTTCTTGCACCAGTACTCGAGTGCATCCTGGCCATTGGCGGCGATATCAAAGGCATAGCCAAGCAGTTCCAGCTGGTTGCGAATGACTTTCTGATTGATGTCATTGTCCTCGGCCACCAGCACCAGTCGGCCATTTGCGGCGGCTTCTTCGCGCGTCAAGGTACCCGGTGTATCACTTTCCGATTCGTATTCATCCAGCTCATCAGTCAAGGTACCGTGCACCGCGTCCAGCACGTCCCGGAACATGGTGCTCAGATTGGCCTGTGAGTTTACTACGGTGAGTTTGTCGGCGAGGAAATTCACCTTGTCATTGAGCAAGGATCTGACGACGACGATACGCTTCAGTCTGGCATCTTCCATGGAACGCAAAAGCTTCTTGTAGGCGTCAAGCGGCATGCGCGACTCGATAGAGACAACGATGACATCATTGACACCATCGCCTGTTGACCAGGCAAAGCTGCCTGCCGCCGGTGGTGATGGCAATACAACTACTTTCGCGCCTACATGGGCAAAATACCGCTCCCAGTCCTTCACTGCATTCGGATCGCCAACATGCAGATAACAGGCGGTACCGGCAAGTTTGTCGGAAAATTCCGCCGTGCCGGGTTTGGAAGTGGATTGCACCGGGAGTGTCACGATAAATGTACTGCCGATGCCAGATTCACTGACGACTTGCAGCGAACCGCCCATCAACTCTACCAGACGCTTGGTGATCGGCAGGCCCAGACCTGTGCCCCCGAAACGTCTGGTGGTCGAACTGTCCGCCTGATTAAACGGTTCAAAGATGGATCGCTGCGCCGCTTCCGACATGCCGATGCCATTGTCGATCACGCTGAGGCGCAAATTACCGGGGGGTCCGGGTTCGAATCTGGCCTGCACCCTTCCGGGTTCATCCCGGCCACCGGAAAATTTGATCGCATTGCCAACCAGATTGGTAATGATCTGCCGCAAACGGACGGCGTCGGAAAGAATTGCGGAAGGCAGGGTCAAATCCCGATAGAAAACCAGGTCGACCTTGTTGCGCTGGGCTAAAGGCAGCATCGCGTTACAGATTGACTCGGTAAGATAGGAAAGCACTACCGGTTCGCTTTCCAGTGCGATCTTGTCCGCCTCAATCTTGGAAAAATCCAGTACGTCGTCAATGACGGTGAGCAGGCTGTAGGCCGAGTCCTTGATAATTTCAATCTGCTCCATCTGACGTGGTCGCAGACTGCTTTGACGTAATACGTCAATGGTTCCAATCACGCCGTTCATCGGTGTGCGAATCTCATGACTCATGGTAGCCAGAAATGCCGACTTTGCCCTGTTTGCCGCCTCGGCGATAACCTTGGCCTGTTCCAGTTCTTCGGTGCGTTCGGCGACCCGGCGCTCCAGATTTTCCCGCTCGCGTTCCAGTTGCTGGTTCAGTTCCTGCAATCGCGCCGAGCTCTGTTCCAGCGCCTTGATCGATTGCTTCTGCGCGGTGATGTCCCGGATGATGCTCATGATCATCAGGTTTTTCTCGGTCTTGACCGGGCTCA
>JBBDXV010000344.1:0-3230 GCA_040902165.1 Pseudohongiellaceae bacterium | reverse complement strand
TTGACGTCGCTGATAATGATTGCATTGGGCGCCATGTCCAGCAGGGTTTCGAACCGGGTTTCGCTGGCTTCGAGTTTGACCTCGGCCTGTACTTTTTCCGTCACATTGAGCGCCACCCCGCCAATGGCATTGATGCTGCCATCCGCAGCGTGCAGCGGAAACTTGGTGACTTCAAAATATTCCTCGGCAGTTATGCTGGCAAAAACGTCAGGAAATTCTATCGCCTTGTTGGCAGTCAGAATTTGTTCGTCCTGTTGCATGAGAATTTTCGCCTTGTCGGCAGGGAACAGATCAGGATCCGATTTTCCCTGCACCGCTTTTTCGGTCAGATTGAGGACCCGTGCCCAGGCTTCGTTGGCATAGACATAGTTGCCGGTCAGGTCCTTGGCAAACAGGCCGCTGGGAGTTTTCCCCATAAAAGCTTCGCGCAACATCAGGCTGCGACGCAACTCTCTTTGGGTCTTGTTGAGTCGTTCCAGCGTCCGCGCGAAGCGCCAGGAAATGATCCCGGACAGAATGCCGATTGTCGTGACCACAGCGGAGTATCGAACGATCCGGAACATAGGAACCGGCTGAGCGATCAAAAGAAAAAGTATCACTGCCAGGCAAACGATCAGAATCGGGGCAAATATAGCCATCCACTGCAACAGGAACGCGCGACGTTTCTTTTTTTTTCCGGTCGGGTTGTTTCCGGTCAGGTTTTTCCCGGTCGGGTTTTTGCTCGCCGTGTCTTTGCTTGCCGAATTAGTGGCTGGCGGCGTGTTACTGCCCTGGGGCTGGTTCATGGCATTTCCGGATATTGTTATTGCGCGTCAAGTTAGTCAGATATGGCAATATTGTCTATCACAATTTTCCTACATCAAATACGCGGGACGGGTTTGCCAGGGTAATAATTAATTCAGGACGATGCAGGTGATCAGGAGACAATCAGCCAGGTGGTATAGGCGATAAACCCGGCAAGCAGGACCGAGCCCTCCGGCCGTCTTAGATACTGTCTTACATACAGCAGTAAGGTCAGTGCCAGAGCTACTGCCACCATCAACCACAGATCCAGCCAGGTGATGCCTCCCATTTGCAATGGCGTGACCATAGAAGTAACACCGAGGATGCCGAGGATGTTGAAAATATTGCTGCCTACGACGTTACCGATGGCAATGTCTCCCTGACGTCGTGTCGCGGCAATAATGGAGGTAGACAGTTCCGGAAGACTTGTACCGACCGCGACGATGGTCAAGCCGATCACAGCCTGACTCATTCCCAGAGTTGACGCGATTTCGACAGCAGCTTCAACGACCAGATGTCCACCGGCGATGAGCAGAATGAGACCAATACAAATCTGTGCAGTCATTTTCCACGGCCGCGATACAGCCAGACTGGCGTCAATGTCTGCAGGACTGGTCACTGCGGCCCCGGTATTGCGGGTATACCAGAAGGTAAACACGGTAAAAATCACCACGCCAGCCAGGAACAGACCGCCTTCAATCCGTGTCATAACCCCATTTGCCAGAGCCAGCAGCAACAGCAGGGAAGCTGCGATCATCACCGGCCCGTCAAGTCGGATAATTTTGGTGTCGCAGGTGGTTGGGGCAATCAGGGCGGCCAACCCGAGAATAAGGGTAATGTTGGCAATATTGGAGCCCACCACATTGCCAAGGGAAATATCGTTGGCACCGGAAGATGCGGCATCAAGAGATACCACCAGCTCCGGCATGCTGGTGCCGAAGGCCACTACAGTCAATCCGATGGTCAGCGGTGATACCCCCAGACGACGTGCCAGGGCGCAGGCAGCCCAAACCAGCGCCTCACCACCAATATAAAGAAACGCAAGTCCGGCCAACAGAAACAGCAGAGTAATCAACATGTCGCGATTATCCTTTGTCTCAGTTCAATGTCAAAATTCTAGTAGCATGTTACAGGCCACTAGTTCAGCCAAAGATGAGTAAGGATGCTGAGCACATAGCCAAGCGCAATTACCGGGGTCCATTTGAGGTGATTGAAAAATGTATAGGCGCCGCGGGCCTGCCCCATCAGTGCGACACCGGCAGCGGAGCCGATTGAAAGCATGCTGCCCCCTACACCTGCAGTCAGCGTGACAAGCAGCCATTGACTTGTATCCATGGTCGGATTCATCTGCAACACCGCCACCATGACCGGAATATTGTCCACGAATGCGGAAAGCACACCGACCAGTGAATTCGCCGCTGTTGCACCAAGCACACCATACATCCATTCGCTGGCAAGGCTGAGATAGCCGATGAATCCGATAGCGCCAACGCACATGATGACGCCAAAGAAGAACAGCAAGGTATCCCATTCGGCACGCGCAATAAGACGGAAATTGTCGAAGGCGTCTATATCGCCGGAAATCCCTGATTCTTCATGATCCAGCAGATGCGGTTTATGCGTTTTTCTGAGATGCTGTCCAAAATACATCAGGACACCCAGGCCGGTAATCATGCCGAGAAATGGTGGTAAGTGCAGGAAGTTATGAAAACACACAGCCAGACCAATAGTCGCAGCGAACATGACCATTACCGTTCCGGCGCCGCGTTTGATTCGCACCTTGTCAGTACGCGCTGGCGGGCGTTCCGTTGATATCGCGAATTGCATGATCAGGGCGGGGACGAAAAAATTTACTACAGAGGGAATAAACAATCTGAAAAATTCAAAGAATGCTACCAGCCCGCTCTGCCAAACCATCAGTGTCGTGATGTCACCGAATGGTGAGAATGCACCACCGGCATTCGCGGCGATAACGATATTGATGCAGCAAATGGAAATAAAACGCGGATTGCCTTTTCCTACAGCAAGGGTCACGGCACACATCACCAATGCAGTGGTTAGATTATCAATCACCGGCGAAATGAAAAATGCCATGCTGCCGGTTATCCAGAACAGGCGCCGGTAGGTGAAACCCCGGTTCACCAGCCAGGATCTCAGACCTTCGAAGACCCGTCTTTCACTTATCGCATTTACATAAGTCATGGCTACCAGCAGGAACAGGAAGAGTTCGACGAATTCGACCAAAAACTCACGAACCGCCTGTTGCAGCGCAAGCGTCTCGCCTGAGCCGGCATAGACAATACCCACCAGACCCCAGGTGATCCCGGCAGCGATAATCATTGGTTTGGCTTTGCGCAGGTGGGTAAATTCCTCCGCGACTACCAGAATATAGGCAATCACAAAAATCAGGATTGCCGCAGAGCCAACCCAATGATCAGTGAGAGGAG
>JBBDXV010000343.1:0-2634 GCA_040902165.1 Pseudohongiellaceae bacterium | reverse complement strand
CTGTGAGCGGCTGCAGGCGCACGGGATGGATCGGGAAATGCCGGCGGCGCTGATCCAACAGGGAACTACAGATCGTCAAAGATTGTTTCGTGGCTCTATTCAAAGCTTGCCGGATATCATTGCGAGGGAAGAAGTAAAAGCACCAACATTGTTGATCATAGGTCGAGTAGTATCGCTGCATGAACAGCTTTCGTGGTTTACCCCTGCAGGATAATGGCTGGCTTCTTCGACTTTTTTAAATGCAGTTTGAAGGCTTGGGGAGACCGGCGATTTTGTTGATCAATTTTGCCGGACTACCGGGAAACAGTTTCAACAAATAGATACTTCGTCCTTTTTCGCTGCCCAACTCGCGCAGTACCAGGTTCACCAGCGGACGCATCGGCAATGTCAGCTCTTTTTGCTGATAATAATCCCGGACCAGGCTGATTAATTCCCAGTGATCGGAAGTCAGCCTGATGCCCTCGGCAACAGCGATCTGTTCGGCGACTTCGGGACTCCAGTCTTTCAGCTGCCGCAGAAAACCTTCACTGTCTACAGCCACTTTGTGACCATTGCAAAACCGGTATTGGGTCATCGCAGAGATTAAAACCAGCTAACGGTTTTGTCAGTGGTGCAACTGAGCTTTACAAAGCCGTCAAATGACACTGTCTGAATATTTACAGGAATTCGATCTTGAAGGCCGCGAGCGACAACATCGTCGGTTAAAACACAGACAGTGACTTCCTTCGTCAGCCAGCGCTCCGTCAGATGGCCATCCAATGCGGCATAAACGCCGTCCTGTATGAGGAGAATGATATCCCCCGAATCGATGCATTCATGACAGGAGGTCAGGGAGCCGGATGAGTTAACTGTATGCAAAATGCTCATAAGCTAAATACACATTTCGATGTCTGAACAAGCTGCCGCAACCTCTGACTGTCAATCAATTGTACTGCCAGTACAAAATCTCCGCTTGCCAGTCCACGTACGCGCATTGATTCCTCATGAACCAGTACATTCTTCACACCGTACAGTTCCAGCGCTTCCAGGCCCGCGCTCAGAGTCTTGCAGTTGGCAGCTGCGCCATGCTGGTCCTTCAATAACTGAAATACACCATCTTCGTAGAACAGATAATTTACCTGTTGCGCAAAAACAGAGAAAGCCAGAACCAGATCCAGGCAGGCAGCCGCAGCATCTGTACCATACGGCGCATGACGGGTTATGAAGGTGATGCCATCTGGCTCATGGGTCATAGGATTAACCAAAATTGATGACGCGATCAGATTGTTGACAGGCATCTACCAGTTGCCCGAGGCCAGCTATTTCTATCAGCGGTGACAGGTTTGCACCAGACTTTTCATAGCGACTCGCTTCCTGTTGATCGAGAATACCTCGTTTCAACGCCGAGCTTACACAGACGGTAGCCTCAACCCGGTTTAGCCGCAGAAATTCCTGCCACTGTTCCTGAAGATTAATGTCATCCTGCGGAATCACTGCCAACAGATCACCAATGCGGACTCCGTCGCGAAAGAAAAACACCCGATATAATTCATTCCCGTCAGCAAGCAGAGCCTTGCAGAATTTAAGTGCTGTCAGAGGTCCTTGTGAAGAATAGGGAGCAGAATGTACAACCACAGAAAATTTCATAGTGCTGTTGACGTTATTCCTGAAAACAAAAAGCCCCGCAATTCCGGGGCTTTTTTCCAGTCGTTAAACCACTGATTATTCGCGACCGGTTAGCGCACCGAGCAAGTTCAGGAGGTGAATGAATATATTGAAAATGCTCAGATATAGCGAGACGGTGGCCATTATATAGTTGGTTTCTCCGCCATTTATGATGCGGCTGGTATCAAACAGTATTAAGCCGGACATCAGCATAATTACCGCGGCAGAAATTGTCAGACTCAATGCCGGAATCTGTAAAAACAGATTGGCTATTATCGCCACGATAGCCACGATCAGGCCGGTCATCAGAAAGCCACCGAGGTAGCTAAAGTTCTTGCCGCTGGTGAGCGCATAAGCAGACAGGCTGAGGAATATAAATGCAGTACCACCAAGTGCCTGGGCAACAATCGCTGAACCATTTACATATGCGATCAGGTAGGCAGAGATGACCGGGCCAATAGCCGCTCCCATAAGCGCCGCAAATGCAAAGACTGCAATCAGGCCTTTTGCCGATTTGGCAGTTGCGCGGACAACAAACGACATTACAACTCCACCGAGCAGCAGCAGGAACCCAACACCCTGGCTTAGCTGTAACAGCATGGTTGTGACGGCACAGAGCGCACTCACTGCCAGAGTCATGGAAAGCAGTAAATAGGTATTACGAATAACCTTGTTGGAGGATAGGGCTGAGGTATCGCTTCTGACGCCCTGAATAACGCTGGTTTGATGTTCGTTCATAGTTTGCTCCAAAATAGTCAAATCGAACTGGGATGAATCATACCGCTTATTGTTTGTAATTCAATGCCCTAAATCCGGAAAAGCAGGGGGCTTGTCGCGTATGTGACGGTGAATTTTGCGCCTGCCCGCAGACTTGGTGTAAGATGCTGCCGCTGCGAAGGAGGGGTGGCAGAGCGGTTGAATGCACTGGTCTTGAAAACCAGCGAGGGCGAAAGTCCTCCGAGAGTTCGAATCTCTCCCCCTCCGCCATTT
>JBBDXV010000342.1:0-2645 GCA_040902165.1 Pseudohongiellaceae bacterium | reverse complement strand
CCGGTTCTGACCGGGGCGGGCAGCTCTACATAATGGGTGCCAGCCACATAACGCTCGGGCTGGGCATAGGCAGTGAGCGCCAATGCGGCGAGGGCCAGTATCGCAATGAATTGTTTTATGCACTTGATCATCGTCTTGCTCCGTAATTTTTCAGTCTTGAGTGTATCTTGCGTTGGTAGCGCTTAACTGACACTTAACCGACCTTAGCACAAGGACTTTGGTCTTGCTAAGTCTGAGCCTGAAATTCCGGCCAGGAATATTGGCCATTCATCCCGATATTAATTTAGTGCAAACCTGAAACGTAGCTGGCCAGGGCTTCCAGTTCGCGATCGGTCAGACGTTCCACCACCGACCTCATCATACTGTTGCTGTCGTTGGCACGCTCGCCGGCTCGAAAAGCCTTTAGCTGATTAAGGGTGTATTGGGGATGTTGACCGCTAAGTGCCGGAAAACCTGCCGGTGCATTGCCTTTGCCGGTGGGAGAATGACAGGCGGAACAGGCCGCAACGGCTATTTCCTGATTGCCGGCGCGATACAGTGTTTCAGCGACTGCGATAGACCCGGGATTTGCTCCCTGCACGGTACTTTGCTGCGCTGCATAATAGGCAGCAATATCCAGGATGTCCTGGTCTGACAGACCGGCAACCATTGCCGACATCGTGATATTTTGTCGCGCACCGGATTTATAGTCGTTTAACTGCTTTATCAGGTAGGCCGCATTCTGACCTGCCAATTTCGGGTTTTCCGGAATCTGGCTATTGCCATTCGGGCCATGGCAGCTGGCACAGAGCGGGGTTTTTGTTTCACCTGCAGCGGCATTGCCCTGAGCCAACGCCGTGTTTACCAGAAACAGACTGGCGGCAGTCGTGAATATCATTGCTAGTTTCTTCATGGAAAATCCCAAAATTCCCTTGTTTCTTAGAAAGTTACGTGGTTTGTTCGGTACCGGGTGCGATAATCGGCGGCCGCGAATTATAGCCCAAATCCGATAGCGACTCTATCTGCAAGACCCGGATTCGGGCATTTGCTAACATGCCCCGCCTTGGTCTTCCTGTTAGGTCGTAAGGTTTGTGAATTATAGCCAGGCCCGATTCTTTATCAGCGCTGCCGGTCTGGCAGATTGCCCGGCGGACAGCCTCGCCGAAGTCGCCTTTGCTGGTCGTTCCAATGCCGGCAAATCCAGCGCGATCAATGCGCTTACCGGCCAGAGTGGACTGGCGCGTACCAGTAAAACGCCCGGGCGTACCCAATTGATCAATTTTTTTGTCCTCTCTCCCGAGCACTATCTGGTAGACCTGCCCGGTTATGGATTTGCCCAGGTACCACTGGCAGTCAAGGAACAGTGGCAATTTGAACTGGAGCAATACCTGCGTCAAAGAGAGCCGCTGCGGGGCCTGATATTGCTCAACGATATCCGTCACCCCCTGCGTGACTTTGACCGTATGATGATTGAATGGGCAATTCACGCAGAGATTCCTCTGCATCTGTTGTTGACCAAGGCTGACAAACTTAAACGCGCAGCCGCCCGCAACACCTTGTTATCCATCAGCCGGGAACTGAAAACTTTTCCCAATGTTTCGGTGCAGCTTTTTTCGGCCGTGGATCGCAGCGGTGTAGAAGAGCTCCAGCAGAAACTCAATAACTGGTTAACCACGGAAAGCTAGTGGCCTGTAACATGCAACTAGTGTGCTTCATCCCAGTTTGCACCGATGCCGATGTCTACCACCAGAGGTACATCCATCGCCGCCGCGCTTACCATACGAAATCTGACTCCCTCTGCCAGTAATGTCACATCCCGTTCGGCAACCTCAAATACCAGCTCGTCGTGTACCTGCATCAGCATACTGGCCTCAAGATCTCCCAATGCAAGCCAGTGATCGATGTCAATCATGGCATGCTTGATAATGTCCGCGGCGGTTCCCTGCATCGGTGCGTTGATGGCAGTGCGTTGTGCCGCCTTGCGCAACATGGCATTGCCAGCCCGGATGTCCGGAAGATAGAGTCGACGTCCAAACAGTGTTTCTACATATCCCTGTTCGTCAGCCAGTACCTGGGTCTGGTCCATGTAGCTGCGAACTCCCGGATATCGGTCAAAATACCGCTCTACATATTTCTGTGCCTCCCGGCGCTCAATACCCAGCTGGTTGGCCAGGCCAAAGGCTGACATCCCGTAAATCAACCCAAAATTAATGGCCTTGGCACTGCGACGTTGTTCCGCACTGACATCATCAATAGCCACGCCGAATACCTCCGACGCAGTTACCCGATGGACATCCACTGAATCTGAAAAGGCCTTAAGCAACCCAGGGTCGCCAGACAGATGGGCCATGATACGCAGCTCAACCTGTGAATAGTCCGCTGCCAGGAGTTTGTATCCCGGCCGAGTCACAAACGCCTGTCTTACTTTTCGGCCTTCAGCAGTGCGGATCGGAATATTCTGCAAATTGGGTTCGGTAGACGAAAGTCGGCCGGTGGCGGCTATCGCCTGTTGATAACTGGAATGAATACGTCCGGTATCGGGATTTATCTCCAATGGCAGCTTGTCGGTATAGGTGGACTTGAGCTTGGCCAGGCCGCGGTGTTCAAGAATCAGATGCGGCAGTTCGTATTGCAGCGCCAGCTCCTGAAGCACAGGTTCGGCCGTA
>JBBDXV010000341.1:0-18437 GCA_040902165.1 Pseudohongiellaceae bacterium | reverse complement strand
CGGCAATCAGGGAACCCATATCCAGTGCCAGAATGCGCTTGCCTTTCAGGCCTTCGGGCACCTCACCATTGACAATCCGTTGTGCAAGCCCCTCCACTATCGCGGTCTTACCCACCCCAGGCTCACCAATTAAAACCGGATTATTTTTGGTCCTGCGCTGAAGCACCTGAATCGTCCGGCGAATTTCGCTATCGCGACCAATTACCGGATCAAGCTCGGCTTTTTCTGCTTTCTCCGTCAAATCTACACAGTAGCGGCTTAATGCCTGCCGGGCATCTTCTGCACCGGCGTCCGAGACAGTTTCGCCGCCGCGTAGATTTGCAATTGCAGTTTGCAGCGCTTTTTCTGACACACCAAATGAATTGAGTGCTTTGCCTACGGCGCCTTTGTCACCCATGGCAACCAGTAGCACCGTCTCGCTGGAAATGAATTTATCGTTGTTTTTTTGTGCCAGCTTGTCTGCCTGGTTGAGTAATCTTGCAAGATCACCGGAAACTGAGATGTCACCTTCACCACCTGGCACCTCGGGCAAGCCCTCTGCAATCGCTTGTAATTGTTTACGCAGGTCGGCGACATTGAACCCGGTTTGAGCCAGCAATGGTTTTACACTGCCACCTTTCTGGTCCAACAATGCAATCAACAAGTGCACCGGCTCGATAAAGTTGTTGTCATTTCCAAGAGCCAGGGATTGCGCATCAGATAGCGCTGACTGCAATTTACTGGTTAGTTTTTCAAGTCGCATGGTTCGTCCTCATTGACCGATTATCCTCGCCCGCTCATCCGGGATTGTTGAGCTATAGCAAGTTAATGCAGCTGAAAATTGGGTCAATTACAGGTAATTTCAATGCGGGCTGCCAGAAGAATGTCTGCGGACAAGGCTAATTCTTCAAGGCTTGAGATAGATCAAACTGAGCATTCGACCGGTAACCGGCTGAACCCGGAAAGAATAGAAGTTCTTTTCGTCACAATAGGTACACAGTCCACCACCGCTGACACTGGCAACACCCATGGCTGACAGTCTGATCCTTGTCAGCTCGTACAGATCTGCCATGTACCTGCCGGCCGTCCCGGCAGCAATAAAACACCTGGAAATAGCCTGACATTGCCCCGAATCTGCAGATTCAAGAAACCGATCCCGTACTTCGCTTCCAACTTCGAAATGACAGGGTCCAATGGCGGGACCGAGCCAGACTTCACACTGGTCAGGCGCTGTCTTCATGGCGTTCAGACAATTTTCTACAACACCGTCAGCCAAACCTCGCCAACCGGCGTGAATCAGTCCAACCTCGTCGCCATTCCGGGAGGCAATAAATACCGGAAGGCAGTCTGCAGTTGTAATACAACAGGCGATTCCAGGCTGCCGGCAATATGCCGCGTCGGCTGATTCGAAAACAGATTGTTTTCCGGCATCTATGACCCGATTGCCGTGCACCTGGTTCAACCACTGCAATTTGATGCCGGAATCAATCAATTGAGCGAGCCGCTGTCGATTCTCAATGACGTGATTGCGGTCGTCGCCCACATAGGCTCCCAAATTGAAACTGGTGTAATTGCCGACACTCACGCCACCCTGCCGGGTTGTTACTCGCGCAACTATATTGGCCGGTACATGCCATTTCGGACTCAACAAACCGTTTGCAAGTACATTCACGGTTACCCCTCGTTTTGCGCATCGCGCGCCAAGGCGGTCAGCAGTTCTTGCATATCATCGGGTAACGAACTTTCCCAATTCATCTCTTCTCCGGACTCAGGATGAACAAGCCCTAGCAAGCGCGCATGCAGTGCCTGACGAGGGAACCCGCGTAGTTGCGCCACGAGTACTTCCGAACTATTCCTTGGTATCTGTAGCCGACCACCGTAAGTTTTGTCACCCACTATTGGGTAAGCAATGTGACTGAGATGGACCCGTATCTGATGGGTACGGCCGGTCTCGAGCCGGACGCGTACGTGGGTATGAGCCTTAAAGCGTTTTATGACTTTGTAATGGGTTGTTGCGGCTTTACCGCTGGCGACCACAGCACGCTTCTTGCGTTGAAAAGGATTTCTTCCCAGTGGCGCATCGATGGTACCGCCAGCCGTCATCACACCGGTGACTACGGCATCGTATTCTCGCCTGATCTCGCGTCGTTGCAGCTGCCGTATCAGTTCACTATGGCACTTAAGTGTTTTCGCCACTACCAGCAGCCCGGTCGTATCCTTGTCAAGACGGTGGATAATTCCTGCTCGCGGCAAGAGTTTTAATTGCGGACAATGATGCAATAGTCCATTCATCATGGTGCCGGATTGATGGCCGGCGGCGGGATGGACGACGGTGTCAGTCGCCTTGTTTACCACCAGCAACTGCTCGTCTTCATATATCACCGCCAGCGGCAATATCTGCGCTTCATGCCCAGGATAAGCTTCCAGCAGCGCCTCCAGATCGATGCGGTCGTGGGTATAAACTTTATCCCGCGGTCGCAGAACAGCATCGTTGACCAAAAGACAACCCGACCTGATCCAACTCTGCAACCTGGCGCGTGAATAATCCGGAAAAAGTTGCGCAACAACGATATCCAAACGTTCTCCAGACATGGCCTTCGGTACTTCGGCTTGCAACTTGACTCTATTACTCATGACGGCATGATACGCGATTTTCAGGACCTACCGGAGTCCACGGAGAAATTCCTGCCCTGACTGCAAGCATCTGTCCTGGAACACAAATCCAGGCGGATCCACTATGGGTTTCAGCAGCCGGCTGTGGTTAAATACCGGGTTTCGAAAACCAATCGTTTTTAGCATTAACAGGTATCTTGTTTGCGAACCTTCCAATACCGAATTGCAACCGTATCCCTGATCCTGATGTTGCTGGGTGGTTGTGGGCTCTTTAATGGCGAAGGTCAGGACGAATTTGCCGGGCTAACTACCGAAGAGCAGTTTTACCGTCGCGCTGTCGGGCAGCTCAATTCGCAGAATTTTCGCGGCGCCATCAGCACCTACCAGGCCCTGGAATCGCGCTTTCCGTTCGGGGAATTTGCTACCCAGGCACAGATCGAGCTGGTATATGCCTACTATCGAAACAATGACCTGGAAGCTGCGCGATCAGCTGCCGATCGGTTTATACGCCTGCATCCTGAAGATGCAAATATCGACTATGCCTACTATATGAAAGGATTGGCATCATTCACCGCCGACCGTAGCATTATCGATCGATTCCTGCCTACCGACCCGTCCAAACGCGACCCGGGTGAAGCCAGAGCTTCGTTTGCTGAATTTTCACAGCTGGTTGCCATTTATCCCGACAGCCCCTATGCGGCAGATGCCCGGGCGCGAATGATTTATTTGCGCAACAGTCTGGCCGCATACGAAATCCATGTGGCACGCTACTATTTGCAACGTCGTGCCTATATTGCTGCACTGAACAGGGGCAAATACGTCGTTGAAAACTTTCAGGGCACCCCTGCAGTCGCTGATGGCATGGCAATTATGGTCGAGTCGTATTTGCGCCTGGGGCTTGATGAGCTGGCCGACACGTCTCTAATGCTATTGCGTGAGAACTATCCTCAACATGCATCGTTGGACCTGGCGGGAGAATTCCTGATCCGCGCAGAGGTAACCAACCCCTCTATTTTGTATACCGTGTCGTTCGGCCTGCTTGGGGATAACCGCGTACCCATGCCACTGGCTCCCACAAGACGACCGGGAGTGTCTGGAAGCGAGGAAATTATTGCCGCCCAGTCGGACCCAAATCAGTCCCCGGAACGATCCTGGTTGAGCATTTTGACACTCGGCATTTTCAACTAGCGTCACTTTTACCGGTTTCCCAATTTCTGGTAATTACTGCAATTACCTGTAAACCGCTGCACTCATGCTGCGTTACTGTAGTCAAGGGTAGGCATAAGTATCAGATATCGGGCGCCGATATAGTCTCAAGGCAGGAGTTTCAATTTCGAACCCGGCGAGACTCCCTGCAATCAATGTAGAACCGGAGAGCCCGATTCTGAACAGCTTGCCTAAACTGGATAGTTTCCTGGCTGGAATCCAAGGCCGTGCGTTTCGTATGGCCCAAATTGCCACCCGGAATACAGACGACGCGTTGGACCTGGTACAGGATGCCATGTTTAAACTGGTTGAGAAATACAGCGATCGCCGGGAAGAAGAATGGGCTCCGCTTTTTTATCGCATTCTCCAGAGTCGTATAAACGACTGGCATCGACGTAACAAGGTACGAAATCGATTTCGCAGCTGGCTAGGTTCCGATGAGGAAAATGAAGAAGATCCCATCCAGACTGCAAAAGATGAAAATGCAAGATCCCCGGAAACTGAAGTATTGACCGGTTTGAGTATGGAGAAACTACAATCTGCTCTGGAGAATCTTCCCTTGCGCCAACAACAGGCATTTTTACTGCGCGCCTGGGAAGGCCTGGATGTGAAGCAGACGGCAATCGCCATGTCCTGTGCTGAAGGAAGTGTAAAAACACATTACTCACGCGCAATACATACGTTACGCGAACAACTGGATGAATATTGGCAATGAAACAAGCAGACGATAAGGAATTGATGGAGCGAATTCGAGATGCGCTGGACAGCAGTGCAAAAAATCTCGATGGCGATGTATTGGCACGCCTTTACGCCATTCGACAACAGGCTACTTCCGATACCTTCCGGAACAGTGCTGCAATGGAAGCAGATGAATTGATTCAGGCGGCGCGACGTAGCCTGGACTCCAGCACGGCAAACCTGGATTTCAAAATCGAGCAACAACTCAATCAAATTCGCCGACAGGCATTATCTGTACGTTCGTTGAACCAACCGGTCGGCATTTTGCAGAAATTATTGGACGCCGTTAGCAGCAGCCGGCTCGTTATGCCGGCAGGTGCGTTCGCCACAGCCTGTGTCCTCGTAATAGCCCTGTCAGTTTCCTACCTGAGTCCGGATCCTCTGGATTCATTGGAAATTGGGGAGGAACTCATGTTACTGGCCTCGGCAGATGAACTGGAACTCTACGAGAATCTGGATTTTTATCTTTGGCTTGCCGAAAATGGCATGCCCAACTAATGCAGGATGAGGTTTGATGCCTTGCTTGCTGATTCGCCGGCTGCTGACACCAGTACTGGCTCTTGGGATGGTGTCACCTGCGGTCTACGCGGCAGACAATAACTCTGCCGACTTGCAGGGCAATGTACCGAGCCTGGAGTTTCTCGAATTTCTGGGACAATGGGAGACCGACGAAGGTGAATGGCTGCCACCGGAACAGTTGATAGAGGGAGAGTTTGTGCAATTGCTGGACGCAGCCTTGATGAATCTTCCGCCACAGGAACCTGACCCAAACAGCGATAATGAAGACAACCAGACCAATGACTGACATGAAAAGATTATTCTGCCTGACAACAATCTGGCTTGTGCTTTGCGCAGTGAGCAGTGTGGCGTTGGGTCAGGAAAAAGTTCCCTGGAGTCAGCTTTCGGACCTCGAACGACAGATGTTGCAACAAATGGAAACCCAGTGGGAAAATCTGCCGGCTGAACGCCAGGATCGCCTGCGTCGGGGTGTCTCCCGCTGGCAACAGATGCAACCTGAAGAACGCGATGAAGCGCGTGAACAGCAACGCCGGTTTGAACAGTTGAATCTTCAGCAACAACAGCTTATCAACCGTCGATTCCAGCAGTTTAACCAGCTGACGCGTGAGCGCCAGCAACAACTGCAACTGCTGCAACAAAGATTCAGGAATTTACCGGATACGGAACGTCGCGCTCTGCGCGAAAAGTTTGAGATACAAACCCGGCCGCAAACGACGGTGCCGCGACCTGACCGACAGATTCCGCGTCCTTCTCGTGATCTCCCGCAGCGAGCGATACCACAGCGACCTGGTACACAAATTCAGCGACCCGGTGGCCGCTGACCGCGCAAGACCCATACAGAATCTTTACTCGCCAAGTTCCCAGGCATTGGTTATCGGATAACGACGATCACGACCGAATCCGCGCTTGGTCAATCGGACCCCTATCGGACTCTGTCGGCGCTTGTATTCGTTCATATCTACCAGGCGCAGGACTTTTCGAACAACGTCTTCCGGAAATCCCGCCGCAACAATGGCCGACGCACTGCTATCCTGCTCAACGTAGAGTTCGAGAATCTGGTCAAGTTGATCATAAGAGGGCAGGCTGTCCTGATCCATTTGTCCCGGCGCGAGTTCTGCCGATGGTGGTCGATCGATTACCGCCCTCGGTATAACTTCGTCCGGAACCGCGCCATACATTTCGTTTCGAAACCGCGCGAGACGATATACCAGTGTCTTAGAGACATCCTTAAGCACATCAAAACCCCCTGCCATATCACCGTACAGTGTTGAATAGCCAACGGCGATTTCGCTTTTGTTACCGGTAGTCAGCACCATCAGACCCTTTTTATTGGAAATCGCCATTAACAGTACACCACGACATCGTGCCTGGATATTCTGTTCGCTTACCTCTGGATCAGTACCGCTGAATTCCTCAGCCAGTGCCCGCATGAATGCATCATAAGGACCGGTTATAGGTATTACCCGGTAATCTACGCCAAGTTTATCCGCCTGTTGTCTAGACGCATCGAGGCTGAGCTGCGAAGTAAAGGAGAAAGGCATCATAACTGTTCTTACCCGATCTTTTCCGAGCGCATCCACAGCTACGGTCAAAGTCAGAGCAGAATCAATACCCCCCGACAATCCTATCACCACACCACGGAATTTATTCTTGTTCACGTAGTCACGAACACCCAACACCAGTGCATCATAGACATCAGCTTCCAATGGCCTTTGCGGTGCTATGGATTGGGTGACGATTTTACAGCAGGATTTGTCATTTTCGGAAAAACTGAAAATAACCGGATACAGGCCTTCCTGAAATGATGGCGCCTGATATTGACATACACCATCCGCATCAAACACCATCGAAGCACCGTCGAAAACAAGTTCATCCTGTCCGCCAACCAGATTTGTGTAAATGATCGGCATCTGACCAGCCTGGCTTCTGCGTTCCAATAGATTCCGCCTTTCATTAACTTTGTTCATATGGTACGGCGAGGCATTGATATTGACCATCAGGCGCGCACCTGCCTTCATGGCCTGCAACGTTGGCCCTTCTTCCCACATATCTTCACAGATGGTAAACGCAGTTGGCATGCCTTTGACTTGAACAGTACACGTGGCGTTCCCGGCCTCAAAGTAGCGCCGCTCATCAAATACCTGATAATTAGGCAAACACTGTTTTTTATAAGTTCCCAGAATCTGACCATCTTCGATGACAGAAAGCGCATTGTATAGATGTCCCGACTCGCGCAACGGGTAACCCACCACGATCATGATTGACAGTCGCGCAGCCAGGATTTCTGTGACTGCTTTTTCAATGCGTAACTGTAAACTGGGTCGAAGCAGCAAATCTTCAGGCGGATATCCGGTAAGCGTGAGCTCTGGAAATACGACCAGATCGGCCTGATGATCCAGGATCGCTTTTCGGGAAACATCCAATACTGCTGCCGTGTTCTTGTCGATGGCGCCTACCAGCAGGTTTATCTGCGCCATTACCACTTTTAGCTGGCGGGACATATACTTTCCTTACATTATTACAACTCGCAGGGCATCGACCGATAAAGTGATTGAATTATAGGGTATCCCGCAGGATTTCAGTAGCGGCTCAAAAAGGCAGGTTTCGTGGCAACCAGAACAACACAATATTCACGACAAATTGGCAATGTATCCGTAATTTATAACATTTACAGGATCGTTCTGCCGCTTGTTCTTCTGGTCACCTACATAAGCACACCTGACAATACGATTCTCGGCACTTTGAATTTACCCATTTTTGTACAGGTCAGCACCGGATATGCTATTTTTGGGGTGTTGATGACATTTATCACCAGCACCCGTGAGAGCCTGGTAGAAAACACCAAGTTTTTAACAATGACTCTCATTGTTGATATTCTGGCATTGAGTCTGCTGATCTATAGCTGTGGCGGTACTGCGAGTGGCCTGGGACTTTTGCTGATTGTGACCATCGCAGCCGGAAGTATTCTTATCCGCGGTCGCATCAGTATATTTCTTGCTGCTATTGCAACAATTCTGATCATTTACACCGAAGTCTATCTATCGTTTGCCGTACGTAACCTGTCTGCCCAATTCCTGCAGGCGGGCATACTTGGATCAATACTCTTTGCCACATCTATCTACATCCAAACTGTAACCAGCCGTGCTTATCGCGCGGCCTTGTTAGCCGATGAACAAGCCAGCAACATTATCGACCTGGAAAAACTTAACGATGAAATTATCCAGCGAATGCGAACTGGCGTAATTGTTGTGAAATCTGACAACCAGATCGTTACCATGAACAGTGCTGCCCGGCATATGTTGAATCCAGTCCTGCAAAGACATGAACGCGATGGGAAATCAGTATATTTGTTACCTGACATGCTGGTTAAGCAGCTCGATGCCTGGCGCCACTACCCAAAAACGCATTTGTCTATCCTTGACCTTCCAAATTCCAATATCAGAATTCAGACTGGTTATGCTTTCCTCAATGATTCCCCGGATTCCGATGTGCTTATATTCCTGGAGAACCACAGTCAGGTCATGCAGAGAGTCCAACAAATGAAGCTCGCATCTCTGGGTCGACTTACAGCAAGTATTGCGCATGAAGTTCGCAACCCTCTTGGCGCAATCAGCCATGCCAGTCAATTGCTCAAGGAGTCTGGTACCGTCGATCAGAGCGACAAACGCATGATTGAAATAATTCTTAACCAGTGTAATCGTGTAAACGGAATTATAGAACATGTCCTTGATGCTTCACGCCATAAAGAGGTCACACCCAGTCGCATATCATTGGAACCATGGTTAAAATCGTTTATTGAGAGCTATAAGGAAACGCACGAAGATTGTGACAAAATCAATTTGAAAATCACGGCGGATAATGTAGAAATAAAGGTGATTCCCAGCCAACTCGAACAGGTTCTTGCCAACCTTTTTGACAACGGATTGCGATACAGCCGAAGGGCCAGTGGAACCAGCACCATCGATGTGGTAATCGAAGTCAGTCTGGAAAACGATGAAGAGCTCCCTTGCTTGCGTGTAATTGACCGGGGTCGCGCGCTCGATTCCGCAGAACAGGCACTGTTGTTTGAGCCGTTTTATACGACTGAATCAAGCGGGACCGGGCTTGGACTTTATATCTCGAAGGAACTGTGCGAAGCTAATCGCGCTCATTTGACCTACAGCGCAAGCGATACCGGGACCAGTTGTTTTACCATCTATTTCAGTGATCCGAATCGGGTCGTGTCCTGAACCTAATAAAAGAGCAATAGCGGGAGTTCTATGCAAGGCAGGGTTTTGATAGTAGACGACGAACCTGATATTCGGGAATTGCTCGAAATCACGCTTGGTCGAATGTCCCTTGACACCGTCACTGCTGCCGATCTTGGCTCCGCTATCCATCTGCTCGCAACCGAGAAATTCAACCTGTGCCTGACAGACATGCGCCTGCCTGATGGTGACGGGCTTGACCTGGTGTTGCACATTCAAAAACGCTGCAGTGATATGCCGGTAGCAGTTATTACCGCACATGGTAGTACCGAGACTGCAATCAAGGCGCTGAAAAGTGGTGCATTTGATTTTGTGTCCAAGCCGGTGGATCTGGCGAAGCTGCGCGATCTGGTTACCTCGGCACTGACGCTCAACGACAGCAGCAATGCAACCCGAGACAGCAGCAAGTCAGCAAGCATGTCCAGCGACGCCATTGTCGGTTCAAGCCAGGCAGTACAGCAGATGAAGTTACAGATCAGCAAGCTGGCTCGAAGTCAGGCACCCATTTACATCAGCGGTGAATCCGGGAGCGGCAAGGAACTTGCCGCACGCGCGATTCACGATCAGAGTTCACGCAGTCAAGGTGCTTTTGTAGCAGTTAATTGCGGAGCAATTCCTGAAGAATTGGTTGAGAGCGAACTCTTTGGTCATGTCAAGGGCAGTTTTACCGGCGCCAACCAGGATAAACAGGGACTTTTCCAGGCTGCGGAAGGTGGCACATTGTTTCTGGATGAAGTAGCGGACCTTCCATTGCATACGCAAGTTAAACTGTTGCGCGTGATCCAGGAAAAAGCCTTGCGCGGCGTAGGCTCACAAAAAGAAGTACCGGTTAATGTGCGGATCTTGAGCGCCACTCACCGCAATCTGGCAAAGGAAGTTGAAGAAGGAAGTTTTAGGCAAGATCTCTACTACCGTATCAATGTTATTGAATTACCAGTCCCATCGCTTAGAGAACGACGAGAGGATATCCCGGAGCTGGCGTCTCATATTCTGGAAAAAATTAGTCGTGAGAACGGCGTTCAGGAATACGAATTAAGCCCTGATGCACTCGAAAATCTAAAGTCATACGACTTTCCGGGCAACATAAGAGAATTGGAAAATATATTGCAAAGAGCCGCAACATTGTCAGAGAACCAGATAATCGATACCTCAAACCTCGATTTGACACGACCAATCGCACACTATGAAACCGCGAATATGACAGACGCTGAGCTTCATGCGGCCACCAATCCGCCGGAATTGGTCGGTGGTTTTTCCCTGGAAAAACATCTCGAAGCGATTGAAATTAAAGCCATTGAAAAGGCCTTGTCGGAAACCCGCTGGAATAAAACCAAGGCGGCAAAAAAACTGGGGATGTCTTTTCGGGCACTGCGATACCGCTTGAAGAAACTCGGACTGGAGTGAATTCAGGATTCTCCTTCGAACCAACACAGTTTAAGAACTGATCTATTCGTCCTGTTTCGGAATAATATACCTTCCTTGGTCAATGCCGGTTGTTCATCCTGCAGCGGCAACATTAGCAGTCCTGATTGACTCAGCTCTGAATCTATCCCGGTTGCAATAAACAGCGCCTTTACCAGCTGTGGGTAAAACTCCTGGACACAGGTTGCCAAAGCTGTAATCGCCGCCTGACAACGCCACCCATAATCAGAATGTCAGTCATACATTCATTTATCTCAAAAATTCGGTTGGGCGGGTTTTGTTTACTATGCTTGGTGCAAGAACAATGAGAGAGCTTTGAATCTGTTTTTCGATAGATAGCAAAAGAAATTCTCACATGGAGGTGAGATCGTATGAAATTAATAACAGGTATGAGCCTGCTGGAACTGATGATAGCAATGGCCATTCTGGCTATATTATTGGGAGTATCAATGCCTGGGTACAAACAACTTCTGGACCAGCGCGAAGGCGATCTGACCCTGCGAAAACTGGCCGACAGCATCATGCTGGCCCGCAGTATTGCAGCAAAAACCGGTCAATTCGTTTCACTCTGTCCGTCTCAATATGACTTGCTATGCGAAGGTGATTGGAACGACGGATACCTTGTTTTCAACGACGCGGACAGAAACCGTAAAATCGAAAACGAGGATCAGATATTGCTGCGAGTGGACCATACCGGGCTGAGAGGTTCCATACAGTGGCGGGCTTTTCAGAAGGCAAAGACCTTGCAAATATCGCCGCTTGGATTCATCGCCGGGCAGAGTGGTAACTTCACCTATTGCCCCGAAGATCGGAATCCAGCCAACGCGGCACAGCTGGTGATTAATCAGACAGGAAGAGTTCGACTGGCTGTAGACAAGGACAGGGACGGATTCAGGGAAGATTCACAGGGCAAGCCGCTAAGTTGCTAACGCTGCCAGCATTCCTCTACAGAAGCTCCTGTGGCACCTCGGGCACCGAGACTGTTCAACGTCAGGGTCGTACATGCATCAGCCACCTGATCACCTTGAGGCGTCGCCGTTGCAGTGAAACAGGTGGCAATGCCCGCACCACAGGCAGCAACAGTAACGATGTAAAAGTTATTGTCAGAAGCTCTCGTTGCGACCGGCGGCGCGGCCAGGGGTAGTGCATTGGTAGAATAGGTATTATTCGAGGAATAAAATCGCTCCTGGTCCGAGGCGACCTGTAGCAATACACTTTTGGCCTCAGCCCGTCGACTGACCAACAGATTGTTTCGATAAGAGGGAATGGCAACCGCCGCCAAAATACCAATAATTGCAACCACCATCAGGAGCTCAATCAAGGTGAACCCTTTGGCCCGGCTGCGTATATTGTTTATGTCAGGAGATTGCATAATGATACTAATGTTGGTTCAAAAGCCTGATTTTGTCCAGCGGCCCGAGAATTTCGATTTTGGTGATAATCCCTGCTGCGTTTATCGTATAGCGAATCACCATACCCTCGTCCAGTACTGAAGCCCTCTTCAATACCCCGTTCAGATATATTTCCGTTTCACCATGGGAAAACCCGACCTGACGTCCGGATACAGTGATATAGCCTTCATTCTGTTTCAATTCCTGAATGGTACCGCGGACCGTCTGTAGCACCTCGGTCGGCGAAACAGCCTGCCGCTCGGCGCCGAACAAGGTTGACGTCATCATCAATAACAGACCAGTCAGTACTGAAATCCGGCAGCGACTGATAAAAATAATATCCGACTTTCTGAGCTTGTTCATAAAATTGACCTCTCTGACAAATAGCATAGCACTACTCCAGCTGTCGCCACGACTGTCGGCCAAAGGCTTCATTGCCGACACTCAACTGAATCACATCGATATTGCCACTGGCACCAGAGCCGAAAGCCACATCCTGGGCACCATCGGCAAGAATACTTACCGTAGGCATGATACCTACATCTGACGCACGTCCTGATGCATTGGTGTCGGTGCCGTCGTACTCACCGTCACCATTCATATCGAATGAAGGATAACCCAGCGCGCCACCATCTCGGTAATCCAGTTGCATCAGAAAACTGGTACCGCCGAATTCGCATTCCACCTGGGACGGAGTCAGTGTCGTAAAAATAATCCTGCCGTTACGCACGATGGCATTACTCACCTGCCGTTCGCCGAAGTTATCGGTATTTGCTGCGCCTTCCACCAGTACCGGCTTCAAGTCAATCTTGAAGCCCATGTGAGTCGTCCAGTCAATTTCATTTTCAGTAACGTCCCGCAAGGTGAAATCAGTGTCATCCGTACCATCATCATCGGAATCAAATGATTCCGCATACTGATTGGAAATGTACTGCTTCAACAAGTCATCGGAATCGAACACTGTCAAAGTCGGATTATTCTTGTCCCAGACACCATAGAAAGCCTGGGTATCCTGGAAATAGGCCTCATTGTCGTCGATCTCTATGTACTTGCCGGTGCCGAAATAAATCATGAACCCCTGCAGATTGTCCGGGTGCAGGGCCGCCTGCGGTTGCGAGGTTATGGGCTGACCGTCTTCGGTCGTGAAAAGCGGTTGTGGATCACCGGCGGAATAGTAGTCAAAATCCCAGCTGGCAGTGCTGGTATTGGTCACATCCATTTTCCACATATTGCCTTCCATATCACCGGCATAGATGTAGTCCACTACGAAATCGCCATTGCTGTCTATCAGCAAGGGAGTTGCGACCCCATTCGGCGTGCCGACTGTCCCTACTTCGGTATCAAACTTCTTGATAATCGAACCGTCCTGAATGTCGACAACATAGATAACGCCATGACCAGTAGTGCTTGCAGTGCCGTCCGCTGCTGTATTGTTGTAGCCATTGCCGAATATCGCGGCCCAGTCGCCATTGGCCATCTTGGCTATTTGGGGTTTGCCGAAGGTAAAGCCCAGATCAGCATCGTCACCATCATCAAATTCCCATAACACGATTTCGTCGGCATTGGATTCGTCAAAGATAGACGGGTCGGTAACATCCAGGGCATAGATCGCCTGTCCGCCTGTGTTCAGGCCTGAGGCCAGCACGGTGCGCCATAGTCCATTGGTGACACTGTCCGGGTCATCCATATCTGCCAGAAACGCATCGACGATATTCGGGCCTCCATCTACATAATAACGATGTATATAGTCCAGTGTGGCCAGTTCCCAGATATTGTCGTAAACCGCGTTGGGCATAAAGGCAATCAGCTCAGCGCCGGTGTCTTCATCGAAGCCATGCAGCAACCCGTCATTGGCCCCGGCATAGACCACTCCGGCACGTTCTTCATTGTCGGTTACAAAATCTGCATAGGATTTGACCTGCAGTGCAGCCGGATAATCAAAATTCGGCTCACCGACAAACCTGGGGTCGGAGTTGACGATGTCACCAAGTACACTGTTGCGATTGCGGAATTCACGTCCAACTCCTTCGTTGGTAGTATCACCGCGCAGGTAATTGACCATGTCACTGCCAAAATCCTGGTTGTCCGCAATCTCTCCCACGTCCATGCTGTCGATCGCAAAATCAGCATTGGTGAGCAGAAAGGCAATCTGCTCCTCCGTCATATCAGTCAAGGCGTTGGGCGACTGGTAATCGGAGGGAAACCGGAACGGGATACCCTGTCCTTCCGGGTCGCCGCCGGGAACCACATCGGCTTCAGGATTCCAGGTAATGATTTCGCGCCCGGTATTGTAGTTCTGGGTGTTCAAAACATTTCCTGCCTCCCAGGCCGCTTCCTCGTCGATAGTTCCGTCAAGATTGATCTGAAAAGCGAGCAACTGACCACGCCAGTCAGAACTGTCAAAACGAGCCTGGAACAAATGACTGCCAGCATTCAAAGAACCGGTATTGGTCGCAACCGACGCCGAGGAACCTACCCGGTCGGCAATTTCCAGCAATGCTTCGGAAATCGCATTCGCGACCCCTTCAGTAGTTTCTGCCTGAACGTAATACCCTTTGCTGTTGAATGCCGCATGCCACATGTCATCGATTTTGGCCAGGTCAGAGCTGCCCGGGTTTCCGCCCCAGACATCACTACTTACGAGTTCCGGGTCGGGATAACGGTCATCATTGGTGTCAACGAGATTACCGGACAATCCAAATGCCACAGTAAATGTCACCATATGCTGTTTGTCATTCGGGTCCAGTGCGGTAGTAGGCACATCATTGGGCAATGAAGACAAATCTTCGGTATAGAAATAATGTGCGACATCCGCCAGGGTGTCGCTATAACTATCCCCGTCTTCATCACTGATGGCTGAAGTAAATGGACTACTGCCGTTCCAGTAACCATCCGAGAACAATACTGCATAGTTTTGCTGGCAGGCGGAGATGATGGGATCCGCCTTGGTGCTTGAATAGTAATCGGAATAATATCGGCCTACTACTTCGAGACCACGACGCAATGGTGTTCCAGCAGCGGACCAGGGATAGTCATATAGTTCATTCAGCATGGCGTCGATATTATCCGTGTAATCTTCATCATCCTCGCCCGGCACCTCGGCAAACACAGTCGCATTGTTGTTGATCAGACTCATGCCGTAGCGAAAACCAGGATAGGAATTGGCAACCCGGGCAATGGCTGCTTTGGCAACAAACGAGCGTTTTCGATGATACTGGTACCAGTTCGCAATATTCTGCTTGATCTCGGTAATATTTCGACCCCATTCATCTTCGTCACTGCCACTCATCGTAGTAGTAATCAGAGTCGTCCCATAACAGTCAAAATACATCGGCGAATCAAGGTAGTCAGTTAACCCGCAATTCGGCTTGGCGATAATTCCTGCTGCATTCAAGGTAGTGAACGCATTAACGGTAATATCAGAGGTGTTTACCGTATATCTAGTATGTGAGTCATAAAGATCCACTTCATCATTGGGGGTATCGTTGACATCATCCGGTCCATCAACAAGATCATTCGAGGCATTGTAGCCATGGTCATCAATCGCAACTTCATAGATGAAGCCGGTGAGATTCCGGGTCAACGTATAGCCGGTAGAGTCCGGCTGGGGATTGCTGCGTGCGGCAGTAAATGAGGCATCCGGGAAATCCCACCAGGGTGAATAGGTCGCCGCCGGATTGTAATACATGATATTCAAATCAGAGGATCTGACCCGCCAGTCTCGCAGATAGGCGTCCTCGTGGTCAGCCAGGACTGCATAGGTACAACTGTTATATACGTTGTCTGTAGTCTTGTAGATATACGCATTATCGCGCTCACCGGTACAGGCAGTACCAGAACCGGAATTCGCATAAAAATAACCATCCCGGATTTTAGCCTCGTTATTGTCAGCCCAGTAATTGGTGTGATACTGATAATCTACCGTGAGAATTTCCCAGTCCATCGACCCTGAGTCGTCCAGCATAAAGAAAATATTCGGGTCGATCTGGGTTCCCAGATAAAGAGGACTGCTGGAAAGTGCCAGCTCCTGCGCCTGCGTATTTACCCCTGCAGACAGTCCGTAAACCGACAACAACCAGGTCAGAAATAATCTTATTTGTAATCTTGCGCTCATATTGGTCTCCACGGTGCGAGCACGCGTGTACTCCCTATTCGTAAGGTTTGACAAAAGTTGACTGAACGTAAACTACTGCAGAGGTGGTTGCCCCTACTGCGCGGGCAGTGACCCGGTGAAAAACGCGGGGAACCGAAGTCTCTCCACTACCGATTCCGATTGATTGTCCGGTGGTAGCGGTATGAAACTCCTCTATGACATAGAGAGGCGCTGCGACCACACCTTCCGCATCAAATCCCGCCACCACATCGGCATTCGCAGTCCACCACGCACCCAGCCTTGCGGCATCCTCCCACCAGGGGGTCCCATCCGCGCTATCCGGGTCCATCGCATTGATTTCCCACACCACGGTACTTCCGTCATCGCTGACAATGGGCAGATTGACCTGGTTCTGCAGCCAGGTTTCGGCAACAGCCAGTGAAGATTCGGCAGCCTGGAACGCCATGCTGTGATCACGCATATTGCCAGACATACGTTCTTCCAGAATGGTGGACTCCATTCCAGCGACACCCATCATGGTCAGTACTGCGAGAAAAACAAGGCAAAATACCAGGATCGCGCCTTTCTGGCGCTGCGGTGCCTGAACGGAAAAAGTTGGTTTTTTCATGGCTGACACTCTAACGGGTTCCTGAGTAATTACTGTGACTAGATTCCCAATGTGCGATTTCGCAAATTGATAGTACTGGTGAATATTCGACGGACCCGGTTGTCATCAGGTAACGCGCCGTTTCCGCCGGTTCCGTCATAGGTTACCCCATTGAAAGTATAGGCCTGGGGATTCGGAACCACGCCATCCTCAATAGACTGCATCAACAGGCTGATGCGCACGCTGATGACATCAGCCCAGTCCGGTACTTGGTCAGCAGGCATATACCCGTCAACGGTGCTGCGCACATCATTGTCCAGATTCACACCATATAGAACCTGCATGCTTTCCACTCCTTCGATCAGCTCCTCGGCATTTCCCGGCGCCGCATTTGCTCCCAGTCTGGCGCGGAAAAGCGCTGGCGGATTAATTGCCGCATCGTTGCGTTTTCCGACATACAGAATCGTACCTTCCAGTTTCATTACCTCGCCACCGGCATCAGAGGTAATGGGTGCATTGGCGATGTTTCCCGGGTTACAGTCGTCTGCCAGGGTTACATCCAGGGAAACCCCACCGCCGACTTCATCGATCTCGCAGGCCTGGACCCAGTCCGCCTGTTCGCAGTCGCTGAGCAGCAGAACATCACCTTCGTCCACGTCAATGGGAGAAATATTTATTACCGTCTCGGCTCCCGGTGTGACTGTGTTTATGGTTCCGGTGGCGCCCGATGCTGACCAGACTCGCAAAATATCAGAGTCCGGCACCGCATCAAGATCGGGCAATACATTGCCCCCACTGGTCACCCAGCCACCGTCACCGGTATCCACCACTGCGACATTGTTGGCGCTATTGGCGATGTCACCCGGGTCTGTGCCGTCTGCATCCCAGCCCTGAATTCCTCGTTCCGGCTGAAATGAAGCGGGTTCGCCGTCAAGCGTCTCATTCACAGAATTCGGATCAATACCGCCAAGACAACCCAGATAACCTGCCATGCGAATTTCCTGTGCCAGAAAATTGAGACCGAAACGGCCGTTTTCCTGCATTCGAATCCTTGCTTCCTGATTATGTTCGGTCACCCGAGTGCCTACATAGATCTGGATCACGCCGGCAGACAGAGTCAGCCCCAGCACCATGGCAATCATCAGCTCAACCAGACTGAGGCCGTGCATCCGTCGACGATTTTGTACCGTATTTTTAAAGCCTGATTGCATAAGCGCTCATAGTCGGGAACCAAACTTCCGTTCAGGGTTGAAAACTCAGCACATATCGCTGTTCAGCGGTGCCGTCGCGATCGTCATCCCACCAAATTTTTATCGCGTAAACACTTCCGTTTCCGTCACAGGCATTGACCGCGGGAGTACCATCCTCCTGTGTCGTATCCAGGCACACCACCGATGCACCACCGGGAAGTGCTGCAGCGATTTCATCTTCCCAGTCATCGATGTCCTGTGCAGCCATCTCGGCCGGCGTACAACCTACATTGGTATAACAATTCGCAGTATCGGCACCTGCCACGTCATCGTAGGCACCGCTATCGATCGCCGCCAGGTTGCCGCGCATACGTTCAGCCATATCATTGGCAAACACTGTTGCCTGGGTACGGTAATAGGCCGTCTGGTTGT
>JBBDXV010000340.1:0-2658 GCA_040902165.1 Pseudohongiellaceae bacterium | reverse complement strand
AGAACAGCGAACCGACAAAGGTAACTCCGCAACCGATCAGCAGGATGGGTTTGCGTCCGAATCTGTCGGACAGGGGGCCATAGATCAAAGTGGCCATCGCGATGGAGAACATCGACAGGCTCAGGGTCAGCTGCGCGACCGCGGTACTGACCACAAAACTTTCGCGGATGATCGGCAGGGCCGGCAGCAGGATCTGCATCGAAGCCGGACCCAGCGCCGACATCACCGCCAGCATCGCGATCAGGCTGGCGGTCAGTCCGGAAGTCGGACTTGAAGCAAGACGTGAGGCTGGTTGGTTCATGTCGTGGGTCGTGGCAAGAGAGAGTTTGGCAGCATCGCTGCGAAGGTTTGGAAAGCGCGGCATTGTAGCAGGTTTGCGGAAAACAGCCCCTATCAACTGGACGGGGCAAGTATCGCTGTGCCACTATCGCTGCAGTTTTCCTGTCAGCGCGCGAAGCCGGTCCCGGCTACCAAACTCAAAAACTCAACACTGGGTTCAGCACTATGAAAAAAATCATTCTCGGTATCTCCGCAGTGGTCGCGCTTGCCCTGGTCGTGTATCTGGGCCTGGTTTTCTATGTCAGTTCGCAGGTCGAAGTGGAGCTGGACAATTACGAAGCCGCCCTCACGCAATCCAGCGAAGTCATTGTGCATCGCTTTGAATATGAGCGCGGATTTCGCTCCGGGCAGTTGCACTATGATCTGGAATGGTCGCCGGCACCGGACAACCCTCTCTACGATCTGGCCATTCTGGCCAGAGAAGCGTCGGATAATGCACTGCGCACCTCCGGTTCGGCAGTATTTACCCAGGGACCCTGGGTAGGCGGTGAAAATCCGTTGGCGCTGGCGCGAGTGAATCTGGCTATTCCGGTTACCGATTCGGTACGCCGCAGCCTCCCGCAGTATCCAGCCGAGACGCCGGCGCTTTCGATAAGCAGTGTGATTGGTTTCGACGGTATGGTGCGCATCGTTATCGACGGGGTGGACTACAACGGCACCTATGTTGGCGAATCCTCTACCGGCAATATCGTGCTGCTTGGACTGGGGGGCAATATCGCGTTCAACAGCAGCCTGACCGAGGTCCAGGCCGACATTGAACTTGGGCAATTCACCGCCCTGGTCGACGACGCCGAAATCCTTGTCGAGGGTTTGAATCTGGATTTGCAGATGCAGGGGCCGGGTCCTGTGTTGGACCTTGATTTTGCGCTGGGCGAGTTTGGATTCAATTTCGACGCCATTGAATTGGCTTACAACATGGAGAACCTCAGCGCTCGTGCGCAAACCGAAAAGGTCGAGCCGGGCGTATGGCTTGGAACCAGCACGATGGGATTGCAGAGCCTGGCCGTCGAGGTGGGGGATGTCATCGCGGGAATGCAGGAAGTCGAATTTGAAAGTCTCTCGGCATTGAACAGCGCCGGCCGCCTGGAAGGCAGCAGTCTGATGACCATTGCGCGGATCAATCTTGGTGATGGTGAATTGGCCAACACAAACCTTCAGTTATCCATGCGTAATATCAATCCTCAGGCCTATGCAGACTTGATGCAGCTGATGTCGCAGGCCGGCAACAGCGCAAGTGTCGATGATGATTCGCTGGAAGGTCTGTTCGACGGCCTGCGGGACATTGTCAACGCCGCACTGGTTGATCGTCCTTCCCTGCATATCGATCGTTTCGCTGTCTCGGTCGTTGCTACCGATGACATCAATGCCTCGCTTTCGGTCAGCTATGCGGGACCTGTTCCGATAAATCCGGACGAGCCGGAGGCGATTCTGAATGGCCTGGCATTGCAGGGTGAATTGAATGTCTCGACGGCTGCTGCGCGGCGATTGATCGCACTGACCCTGGGCAATCTTGACGATTCGCTTTCGGGAGCCGAGCTGGAGGCCGCCGTGGAGGAAAATTATCAGCAACTGTTGACCATGATCAATGACACGGAATTTTTCCAGATCACTGAAGACCTGATTTCCACTTCCTTGCAGGTCAGCGACGGCAATGTCATATTGAACGGGACCCTGGCGTCGACGACGGATGAACTCTCCGGTTTCCTCGGTGGTAATGCCGGCGCCCAGCCTGGCGGTATGCCGCCGGCCGTCACGCCGGTGTTCACGTCCGAGGCCAGGTTTGAAAACCTGACTCTTAACAGTGGCTTTTCACCCGACCCTTATACAGTGTCGGTATTGGCAGTTGGCACATCACCTGCCTTTGGTATTCTGGGTGCAGACTGCTTCGGCAATGTGAGTTCGACGCAAGCGGATGTGACCCTGAACTACACTGCCGGCACGGATTACGGTTTGTATGTTTATGCCGAGTCAGACACCGATACGACACTGGTCATACGGTCACCGGACGGCTGGCTGTGTGACGATGACAGCCATGGAGATTTTGATCCGGCGGTTTCAATCGACGCGCCGCAGTCAGGAGAATATCTAATCTGGATTGGAACCTATGACCTCGGGGCTACCGAGGCGCTGCTGGGGATTTCCGAGTATTGATCTGTGGTGAATCCGCTGTTGAATTTACCGGAATATGATGGGTTATAGCATGCAATCAATCTTTACATGGCGCTTACTCAGCAACAATGGAGAACGGATTAAGAAACTGCCTTCCCCAAAGCATGGATCGGTCAACCGCGCTCAGGTCTGCCTCAGCGCAAACCGCTT
>JBBDXV010000339.1:15106-18537 GCA_040902165.1 Pseudohongiellaceae bacterium | reverse complement strand
GAAACCAGGGGACGGCGCTGGCCGCTGATGATATCCGGCACCATAACGGATGCCAGCGGTCGTACCCTGTCTGGTCAGACTGTAGAAGCATTTTGTAATTCCCTCACCCACGCGGGTGCTTTGTCGATTGGTTTCAATTGCGCACTCGGTGCTGAACAATTGCGCCCACATGTTGAAGAAGCAGCCGCGTTGCTGTCCTGCTATACGTCGACACATCCCAATGCCGGATTACCAAACGAATTTGGCGAGTACGATCAGTCTCCTGTGGAAATGGCGAAAATAATCCGCGAATTCGCCACCAGCGGCTTTATCAATATCGTCGGCGGATGCTGTGGAACCACACCGGAACATATCAGGGCAATCGTTGCTGCAGTAAAGGATGTCCCGCCACGTAAATTGCCTGATATTCCGGCCCAGTGTCGCCTCAGTGGCCTGGAAGCTTTTAACATCAATGACGAATCCCTGTTCGTAAACGTCGGTGAGCGCACCAATATTACCGGGTCAATACGTTTCGCAAACCTGATACGCGCAGAGGACTACGCGACAGCGCTTGATGTTGCAAGACAGCAAGTGGAGGCCGGCGCCCAGATTATCGACATCAACATGGACGAAGGCATGCTGGACTCCAGCGCCGCAATGGAAATATTTTTACGCCTGATCGCTTCTGAACCGGACATATGCAAGGTTCCGGTAATGGTCGATTCATCAAAGTGGGAAATTCTTGAAATCGGCCTCAAGAACCTTCAAGGCAAAGGTATTGTCAACTCAATAAGCCTGAAGGAAGGTGAGGAAGAGTTTCTCGCCAGGGCCAGATTGTGCCGAAAATACGGTGCGGCAATCGTAGTAATGGCTTTCGATGAAAGCGGTCAGGCCGATACCTTGCAGCGCAAGAAAGATATCTGTCGTCGAAGTTATAATGTCCTTGTTGAAAAAGCAGATTACCCGCCACAGGACATAATCTTTGACCCCAATATATTTGCCATCGCTACCGGCATTGAAGAACACAACAATTATGCCGTGGACTATATCGGGTGCTGTCGTTATATAAAGAAGCATTTGCCGCATGCACTGATTTCAGGTGGTGTAAGCAATGTTTCCTTTTCCTTCCGCGGCAATGACAGTATCCGTGAAGCAATACACTCTGTGTTTCTTTTCCATGCGATCCGGGCAGGACTGACAATGGGAATCGTCAACGCGGGTCAGCTGGCTGTCTATGACGAAATCCCGAAGGAGCTTAAGGAACGGGTTGAAGATGTGGTCCTTAATCGCAGAACAGATGCAACTGACCGGCTGATGGAAATTGCGATTCGCTATGCAGGTAAAGGAGGCGAAGCCGCCGCAGAAGATCTGGAATGGCGCAATAGTTCAGTTCAACAGCGTCTTACCCACGCACTGGTAAAAGGGATAACCCGGTTCATAGAAGCTGATACCGAGGAAGCGAGGCTGCAGGCAGCGCAACCCATTGACGTCATTGAAGGTCCACTGATGGATGGTATGAACGTCGTAGGCGATCTGTTCGGCAGCGGAAAAATGTTTTTACCACAGGTGGTCAAAAGTGCCCGGGTAATGAAACAGGCAGTAGCCCATCTTTTGCCATTCATAGAGGCGGCCAAACTAGGCAAGTCACTTGGCTCCAAAGGTAAAATCCTGCTGGCAACAGTCAAGGGTGATGTTCACGACATCGGCAAAAACATTGTCGGGGTAGTGCTCGGCTGCAACAATTACGATGTAATCGATCTGGGTGTCATGGTGCCCTGTGAAAAGATACTTCAAACTGCGAGAGATAAGTCTGTCGACATCATCGGATTAAGCGGACTTATTACGCCATCACTGGATGAAATGGTTCATGTAGCAAAGGAAATGCAGCGTCTGGGATTTGCTGTTCCGCTCCTTATCGGCGGTGCTACGACGTCCAAAGCACATACAGCCGTCAAGATTGAACAGAATTATTCCAATGATTGCACTGTATACGTACCAGATGCTTCGCGCAGCGTTACGGTGGTAAGCAGTCTTCTGAACCCCCAGAACAAACTCGAACTGGTGCGCCAGGTTCATGAGGAGTACGAAATCATTCGTGCGCGCACCGCTAACCGTGCCGGAAAACGGAATCTGCTTTCACTGGTTGAAGCCAATCGAAATCGTCCAGCACTTAACTGGAATGGTTTTGTGCCCACGCATCCGTCGTTTCTGGGCACACGGGTACTGAAAGACTACCCACTCGAGGAATTGATTCCTTACATTGACTGGACTCCGTTTTTCATCACCTGGGATCTGAGTGGAAAATATCCTGCTATTTTCAAGGATGAGATCGTCGGCGCAGCGGCGACCGAGTTATTTGACGATGCCCAGGAGATGCTGAAACAATTGATAAGGGAAAACCGGCTCAAGGCACATGCGATATTCGGTATTTGGCCGGCAAATTCTTCATCAGGCAATGATGTTGAAGTCTTTACCGACGAGCAACGTGACAAGCGTTTGGGCACGCTGCACTTCCTGCGACAGCAAACTGTCAGAGAGGACGGCAAACCCAATTTATGCCTGTCGGACTATATAGCTCCGGTCGGACTTGGACAGGACTATATCGGCGGATTTATCGTAACAGCTGGCATTGGTGCTGCAGAATTGGCGGCAGAATTCGAAAAGCAAAACAACGACTACAATGCATTGATGGTAAAAGCGCTTGCCGATCGTTTGGCTGAGGCTTTTGCCGAACATCTGCACGAACGGGTACGACGGGAATACTGGGGTTATGCTGCAGATGAGTCCCTAAGCGTCGATGATCTGATTCGCGAAAAATACCAGGGTATTCGTCCCGCACCTGGATATCCTGCCTGTCCAGACCATTCTGAAAAGGAAACTCTTTTCAGCCTCCTGGGCGCTGAAGAATCATCACCTGTCATATTGACAGAAAGCTATGCCATGTTGCCGGCAGCCAGCGTCAGCGGCCTTTATTTCTCTCATCCTGAGGCCCGCTATTTTGCGGTAGGGAAAATTGGAATGGATCAGGCTATTGACCTTGCGGGGCGCAAGCAGTTGGCTGAATCCAGGGTCATACAGTTATTGGCACCCAATCTGGACTAGGGAACCGTTGAACAAGTATACAAGTGCTCAGAGGCTCCCTGGGTTCAGGCACTGTCATTGACGGGTTTGTTTGTTTAGAATAGCCAGCTTTCGAAAGAAAATACTTCTTTCCCGCAAAATGCAATATGGAAGATTAAATACCTAAGATGGCCTATGTATCACTACGACAATTATGATCATCAAATGCTGGCAGATCGGGTTGCCCAATTTCGCAATCAGACTGCACGCTATTTGACAGGGAAACTCAGCGACGCCGAGTTTTTGCCGTTGCGCCTGCAAAATGGACTCTACAAGCAACGACTTGCGCCGATGCTCAGGATTGCCATTCCCTATGGTCTGCTTTCATCACG
>JBBDXV010000339.1:2511-15006 GCA_040902165.1 Pseudohongiellaceae bacterium | reverse complement strand
GCGGTTTGTGGTACCCGACAGGATCAGGCGGCAACCCAGGTACACGATATTGGCGTGTTTATAGTTCGCAATGATCAGGGCGAAATCGGATTCCGGGTTCTTGCCGGCGGCGGACTGGGCCGAACACCCGTAATCGGCCACGAGATGATTCCCTATATTGAGAAACAGCATCTACTGACTTTCCTGGAAGCCATATTGCGTGTTTATAACCGCCTTGGCCGGCGTGACAACAAATACAAAGCCAGAATCAAAATCCTGGTTAAGGAAACCGGCGTAGATGAGTTCCGCGCGAAGGTTTTGAAGGAGTGGGAAAAAATCAAAGGCAAGTCGATGACTTTGACTGAAGAAGAAATTGCCCGCTGCAAATCCTTCTTTACCGATCCGGCCTACCGGCAGCTTTCCGCCGTAAGCCCTGCGTTGAACAAGGCATTGGCGGAAAATGTCCTGTTTGCCAGCTGGTGTGATCAAAACGTATCACCACACAGGAAAGCCGGCTACGCCATAGTGACTGTATCCTTGAAGCAAACCGGTGTTGCCCCGGGAGATGTAACTTCGGCACAGATGAACTTCCTTGCAGATCTTGCCGACAAATACAGTTTTGGTGAGTTACGGGTCAGCCATCAACAAAACATCATTCTTGCGGATGTCGAAAAAGAGCAGCTGCCGGCTCTTTGGCAGGCCTTGAATAGCTCCGCTCTGGCCACCGGCAATCTCGGACTTCTTACCGATATCATATGTTGCCCCGGAGGTGATTTTTGTGCTCTGGCGAACGCCAAATCGATTCCTATTGCCGAATCCATTCAACGTAATTTTGCCGACCAGGCACTGTTAAAGGACATTGGCGACCTGACAATCAATATATCCGGCTGTATGAATGCCTGTGGTCATCATCATGTGGGTAATATCGGGATCCTTGGTGTGGACAAAAAAGGCGAGGAGTTTTACCAGATCTCCCTTGGTGGCAGTGCGGATAATCACACCAGCCTGGGGGACGTCATGGGTCCATCATTCGCACAGGAAGAGATACCCAGGGTTATAGCTGATGTCATAGACGTCTATAGAGGAAATCGTCAGCCTGCAGAGAAGTTTATAGAAACCTACCGAAGAATCGGAATACAGCCGTTTAAAGACAGGGTTTATGCCAAAACTGATTAAAAACCTTGCCGTAGTCGATGACCGCTGGACTGTTGTCAAGGAAGCAACTGACACGGCAATACTTGCGGCCCTGCCCGGACGGGATTTGATCGTGCCGTTTCGTTTGTGGAAGCTCTACCCGAAAGACCTCGGCGAACATTCAGGCCGCATTGCGATCTGGTTAAACAGTGACGAGGACGTTGCCGACACCGGTAACAGTTTGCACGAAATGCCACTGATCGCTCTGAACTTCCCGGTATTTTCGGACGGACGCTCCTATAGTAATGCCAGAGAGCTGCGTGAGTCTCTCCAGTACAAGGGTGAAATCAGGGCTATCGGAGATGTTTTGCGTGACCAGATTTATTATATGCATCGATGCGGTATCGATGCGTTTTCTCTACGGGCTGATCAGGACATCGACGAATGTCTCAGGGCTTTTGGAGATTTCAGAACGGGCTATCAGGCTTCAATCGATGAACCGCTTCCCTTGTTTCGCAGACGTCTGGTGGGTTAATTTCGCCGACCTCAAATGGAAACCGACACCTTTCTATTCTCCTTTTTCCTGATTTTCACCGGGGCTGCCTTACTTTCCACCATTGCCCTCTTCTTTCGACAGCCATTGCTCGTTGCCTATATAGCACTCGGTGTCTTGCTTGGACCATTTGGGTTCGCCTTGATTTCAGACGCAACCCTGCTTTCCGATATCGCCGAGTTCGGGATTCTGTTTCTGTTGTTCCTTCTGGGTCTGGATATGCAGCCCGGTAAACTGTTGAGCACTTTGAAGAAAACGTTTCTTGTCACGTTGGCAAGTTCTGTAGTTTTTATCCTGCTCGGTTACAGCACCGGACTGGTCCTCAGTCTGAGTCATACAGAGAGTCTTATCATTGGCGCAAGTCTGATTTTCTCCAGCACTATCATCGGTATAAAACTTCTGCCCACCACAGTGCTTCACCAGAAACATATGGGCGAACTGATGGTTGGTATTCTTTTATTACAGGATATTATTGCAATTATTATTCTGGTTTTTCTCGATCTGGGTCACGCCGAAAGCGCCAGCCTGCTGCGCGTACTGCTGGGATTTCCGATTCTGTTACTGACTGCCTATCTGGCCACGCGTTACGTACTGATAAACCTGATAGCCAGATTCGATCACTTCAAGGAATATATATTTCTTCTCGCAATTGGCTGGTGTCTCGGAATATCGGCGTTTGCCTCGTTCCTCGGGCTTTCTGCCGAGATCGGTGCCTTTGTCGCCGGCGTGGCGCTAGCAACCAGTCCTATCGCACAGTACATAGCCTATAGCCTGAAACCATTGCGGGATTTTTTCCTGATACTTTTCTTTTTTTCGCTTGGTGCGCAATTCAATATCCCATTGATTGCGGAAATTCTGCTGCCGGCTCTTATTCTGGCTTTACTGGTATTGGCAATCAAACCGGTTGTTTTTCATTACCTGCTGTTACGCTTCAGCGAACGCAATAGTTTAGCCTGGGATGCAGGACTCAGACTGGGACAGATCAGTGAGTTCTCATTGCTTATTGCCTATGTGGCAACGCAGTCCGGAATAATCGGAGAAGTCGCGTCCTTGCTGATTCAGGCAACGGCAATTATCACCTTTGTCGCATCATCCTATATTGTCGTGATGTTTTGTCCTACTCCCATCGGCCATTCCGAAAAGCTACGGCGCGACTAACGTTTTAGGCTTTCAACTGGACAAATTCAGGACCTGACGCCCGACCGCCTCACCCTTGAATACCTTGTCCAGGCTGTTGCTCAATTCCGCAAAGCCGATCTCATGAGCGACAGCTTTCAGATTTTTTGGCTTCCAGTCACTCGCCAGCTTTTGCCATAACGCTTCCTTGGCAGCCAAAGGCAGATTGACCGAGTCAACCCCGAGCAAATTTACCCCACGGAGTATGAAGGGAAATACGGTAGCCGGAAGCTGTGGAGAATCAACCAGACCACAGGCAGCGACACTCGCACCATATTTTAGTGACTTGAGAACATTTACCAGAGTCGATCCACCCGCCACATCCACCGCAGCAACCCAGCGCTCTTTTACCATGGGCCTGGAATTTTCTTCGGACAATTCCTGTCTCGAAATTACCGCATCTGCACCCAGGGATTTCAACCAGGTTTCCTGATCGCGTTTCCCGGTGCTCGCAACTACCTGAAACCCCAATTGAGCCAGTATCGATACAGCGATAACTCCTACGCCACCGGTAGCACCGGTAACCAGGACTTCACCCTGACCTGTCTTCAATCCCAGGCGCAATAGTTTTTCGATACACAAAGCAGCAGTGAATCCAGCGGTTCCAATTGCCATGCTTTCCTGCGGACTCAAACCTTTTGGCAAAGCCACCGCCCAGCCTGCGGGCACACTGATAAATTGTCCAAAACCGCCGGCTGTGTTCATTCCCAGATCATAACCGATGACAACCACCTCATCTCCCGGCGCAAAGCTGTCTACCTTGCTTTCAACGACCACACCAGCGGCATCTATACCAGGTGTGTGCGGGTAAGATCTAGTTACCCCTTTGTTCCCGTGTGCCGAGAGTGCATCCTTATAATTGAGTGAGGAGTACCTTACATCAATCAAGAGATCGCCAACCGGCAAGTCACCGACAGCTCGTTCGGTGACAGTTGCAAGATATTTGCCTTCCTCGGGCTCCTCCACCCAAAGTGCCTTGAAATTATTCAAAATGATCAACCTCTTCAGGAATAAAATTTGTCAGTGCCGGAACGGCCCAGGATTTCATTGACCAGGTCGGTTAACGTGCCTTTGAAAATCTCGCTGATCCGACCGTGCAATGTCTTTCTTGGCTCATATTCAATCTCGTAAACATCGGCGTCGGCACATGCCTTGATGATCACATCATCGCTGGTACGTATTTCATCCACCATGTACCGATCCTTTGCCTGCATTCCAACCCATGTTTCACCTGTCGAAATCTTGTCAATGTCGACGCTGGGCCGGTGGTCCTTGACCCATTTCTTGAACAATCCATGCATGTCTTCGACGTCTTCCTTGACTTTATCGCGCCCTTTTTGGGTAATCTCGCCAAACGTGGTAAGCGTGGTCTTGAACTCTCCAGCGGTTATGGTCTCGTAGTCAATTTCGTTTTTCTTCAGCACCCGGTGAAAGTTGGGCATCTGAACCAAGACCCCGATTGACCCAATAATGGCAAACGGTGCTGCAACGAGTTTGTCAGCAAGGCAAGCCATCATGTAGCCGCCGCTCGCTGCCACTTTGTCAACACATATAGTAAGTGGAATTTTCCTTTCCTTGACCCGCATCAACTGCGATGAAGCCAACCCATAGGCATGCACCATCCCACCCGGACTTTCCAGACGCAGAATCACTTCATCTTCAGGGATAGCCAAGGTAAGAATGGTCGTTACCTCTTCTCGCAATGACTCGACTGCATGCGCGGCTATGTCACCTTTAAAGTTAACCACAAAAGCCCGCCTCCGATCAGGTTTCCCGGATTCCTGGGGCGCTGCGGTTTGCTTTGATTTTGCACTCTGCTTGCGTTGCTGTTTCTTGCGCTTTTGTTCCGCTTTATATGCCGCTTTATCAAGTACTACCTGTTGCAGAGACTCCTGCATTTCCTCAAGCTGGTCATTCAATTTTGTGACCTTTATATGGCCTTTTCTGTCGCCTTTGCGTTGCCTGCCGCCAGCGGTAACAAGCATTACTGTTACGAAAATAATCGCAACCGACAATGTGACCACTTTCGCGAGGAACATTCCGTACTCTAATAGATACTCCAAACTACCTACTCCCTAAAGTTACTGTGCTGGAAAACAACTGTATTGTGCCTTGTGAGATAAGCCGGTAACAACCATTACTGCCGGTTATGCCCTGGTTTGGGCACTAATGCGTGATTGTCTGTATTGCTCAATAAGTACGCCCGCCACACTGAGTGCGGCAGAAGGCACCGAAGGCAAAGTATTCAAATCAAACCAGCCGGCATCATCGATTTCAATTCCGTCAGGTCTCAGCTGACCACCCGCATAATCGGCATGAAACCCTATCATGAGCTGAGATGGAAAAGGCCAGGACTGACTCTTTACATAGCGTATATTGCTCACTTCAATACCGGTTTCCTCCCTGACTTCTCTGGCAACGGTTTCCTCCGGGGTTTCGCCGACCTCCATAAATCCGGCTAGGCAGCTGAAAAACTTTGCAGGATACCGGGAATTTCGGGCCAAAAGAATGCGGTCGCCATCAGTCACCAGTACTATGACGCAGGGACTTATCCGCGGATAGAAACTGATACTGCAAGGCTCGCATAACATCGCTTTTTCCGTGTCATGCGGGCGGGTCGGCTGACCGCAGCTGCCGCAATAGCGATGGGATTGGTACCAGTTGAGAAGTTGACTGCCTAACCCGGCCAGCCGAAATTCATCCGGTGTAAACTCAGTCAGGATCTGACGCAATGTCAGGATTTGCGCCTGTAGCGCATTGCTCAGGTCAGCATTTAACGTGACCGCAATGAAATGACTGCGTTCCCGGGTATCAATCAGCAGATTGTGCCCAATTGCCGCTTCAAAACCTTCAAGCTCTGCTTTTAGCCAGAACAGTCCGCCTGGTCTGGCAAGTAACTTCTGATTATAAAAAAGCAACAGCTGGTCTTTCTCCTGACCATCGTCCAGGTTGTAAATATAATTGCAGCTGGAAATTGACATTCAGTTGGACGGATATAACAGCCAGACACAATTGCCGCTGGCCTGTTCAATCTTTTTGAGTCGTTCCTCGTGAGCCTTCAGCTCGTCCGCATCAGCCGCAATCACTTTAAGTGGTGGACGATCCTGATCAAGAAATTTGGGTAAAACTGCCGCCACACGTGCTGCGGTTTCCTCCCCTCCCAATTGCAGTCGCGTCTGTCCCCCGGTCATGGCCAGGTATACGTCGGCAAGTATCTCCGCATCCAGAAGCGCCCCATGGAGCTGACGCTGGGAATTATCCACTTCATAGCGCTTGCAAAGTGCATCCAGACTGTTTCGTTGACCAGGGTGTTTCTGCCGCGCCAGCATCAGACTGTCAATAACCTGGCAATGTTTCTCCAGTGATCCGATATCCCGGTTAAGCCGTGTCAGCTCACTGTTGAGGAATCCAACATCAAATGGAGCATTGTGGATAATCAACTCGGCACCTTTGATAAAATCCAGTAACTCATCGGCAATCTGGCTAAACAAAGGTTTGTCGGCAAGAAATTCTGTACTCAGCCCGTGTATGTCCAGAGCAGCCTCATCACTGTCCCGTTGCGGATTCAGGTAACGGTGAAAATGTTTCCCGGTGAGCCGGCGGTTATCCAGCTCCACACAGCCGATTTCGATTACCCGGTGTCCCTGGACGTGATCCAGTCCGGTGGTTTCGGTATCCAGTACTATTTGTCGCATTGTTACTCGCTTGTACTTTTTTATCCCGGTAATTTTCGGGCAGGTTTTCTTTTGAGGGCGCTATGCGATCACAGTGTTGCCATTGATCATGGAAGTTCGTCGATGCCCTGGTTTGCCAGTTGATCAGCCATTTCATTTTCCGGATGACCACTGTGCCCTTTTACCCAATGCCACTCAATATCATGACGACTGGCCAGTTCATCCAGTTGTTTCCAAAGCTCTATATTCAAAACCGGTTTCTTGCCAGCAGTTTTCCAGTTCCGCTGTTTCCAGGCAGCCATCCATTCGGTAATTCCTGACAGAACATATCTGGAATCGGAAGTAATATGTACCATGCTGGGACGCTTAAGTGCCTGCAAGCCCCGAATGACCGCAGTCAGCTCCATGCGGTTATTGGTAGTATCAGGTTCGCCGCCATAAAGCATTTTTTCAACATCTCCATAGCGCAACAACACACCCCATCCACCTTTACCCGGATTACCCCTGCAGGCACCATCGGTATACATCTCAACCCGCTTCGTCACTTTGGTAATCCTTTTGTTCCCTGTCCTGTTGGTAGCTAGTGAATTCTGGCCCGGACATTTTCCGTTGCCGGCAACGCCGTCGCGGGAGTACGCAGCGGTCGCCAGCGCGGTACAACCGGCGTTAACGGCGCTACCTGTTTGGTGCTGAGAACAAAATAAATACCCCCAAAAGGCAGGTTGAGTTTTATACCAAAGCGCTCCCAGTTGTCAGCACGCTTTAACAGGCCGGCATAGTTCAAGGGAAGATAATGACCTGCAAAAGCAGTGGACTCGACATAATGGTCAAGCAATCGCAACCAATCCGTTACCCTGTGGTTGGCGATGAATCTGGCCCGCCATGGTACCTCTGTGTGGCGACTGAACAGTTTGCGAATACCCCAGGCACTTACCGGATTGAAACCAAGCACCATTAAACGACCACCTGGTCTAAGTACCCTCGCTGCTTCTCGTAGTAGCTTGTGACTACTATCGCCAAACTCCAGTGCATGATGGATCAAGACCGCATCCATACTGTCGGAGGGCAACGGCAGTTCCTCGTTACTTGCGACCGCCTGACGCACCCCGGGATAAAATCGCGGTGCAAAAATAATCTTGTGTCCAACCGGACTGTCGCTAATCAGTGAATGATGTTCGCTACAACCGATCTGCAGAATGTGATAGCCGAATAAACGTTCAAGTACCGGAGCTAACAGCAGACGTTCTGATTCAAGGGCTCTTTGTCCCAGTGCCGAAGCAAACCATTCAGCCAGTTCCTGCTGGGGGGGATTCGCTTCAGGTAGTGCCTTGAGCAGCTTGCGACGGATCTGAAACTTTGACTGGCCAGACATGGTTATATAGAGCCTGTTGAAGTTGGAAAAACAGCGTCGATTTTACAGGAACCTGACCAATGTTAAAGCCGTCTGAAAAAGCTTGTAATCGACATCGCTGGCTATATCATGGCAGGCTTGCCATATGGGATCTCATTGATGATTAAGGATATTTTTCCAATTCCCGCGTTTACCGACAACTATATCTGGGCGTTTCATGACCACGATAGCCGGTCAGCCTGCGTGGTCGATCCCGGTGCTGCCCAGCCGGTTCTGGATTATTTGCAGTCAGCGGGACTCGAACTGACCCATGTCCTGATAACACATCATCACGCGGACCATACCGGCGGCCTGGCCGAACTTGCCAGACAATTCAACCTTACTGTGTACGGGCCAACAAACTGTGCCGTCAAGGAGATAACGCAAAGACTCGACGACGGTGACCGGATTGAAGTGTTTGGAGTCGGATTCCAGGTCCTGGCGATACCAGGTCATACACTGGACCATATTGGCTATTTTGCCGCGAGTCCCGGGGACCAGCCCAATCCTCTGGTATTTTGTGGCGACACACTTTTTGCTGCGGGCTGTGGCCGGATCTTTGAAGGCAATCCAGCGATGATGTATTCCTCTTTGCAGCGCCTTGCTCATCTGGACGGCAACACCAGGATTTACTGTACACACGAGTACACGCTTGCCAATCTGAAGTTCGCATCAGCCGTACAGCCGGCCAATTCCAATGTCATGAATCGAGTCAAACAGGAAGCAGCCAAACGCAACAATAGCCAGCCTACATTACCTTCAACCCTCGCAATGGAGCTGGCAACAAACCCTTTTCTTCGTTGCAGTGACCCTGAACTTGCCTGTATCGCAGAACAAAAAGCCGGGCAATCATTGGCCAGCCCGGTCGATGTCTTTGCAACCCTCAGGACCTGGAAAGACAACTTTTGAAAGCCGAATTTCCCCGGGATTATAAATGAACAAGCGGACCATCAGATTTCTGGCCCTTGGCGCAATTGCTGTGCTGACCGCATGCCAGTCACCCCCAAAACCTGAGTCTGTTCAAAGTCAAACAATGGTAATAACAGCTTCTGAAGTATCAGTACCCGTTTCACAATCCGGCGCGCGCGGAACCAGTATCGAAACAGATAAACCGCCTCAAATTAGCGAACCGGTGTATGAAGATCTTTGGGACAGGATTGTCGCCGGATTTCGTCTTGATGATCATTATTCACATCCGGATGTTCAACGAGAACTGAATTCATATATTAAAAACCAGGCCTATTTTGACCGCATAGCACACCGCGCCACTCCGTTTTTATACTGGATGGTAGAGGAAGTTGAGCGTCGGCAGTTGCCAACCGAGCTGGTACTTCTGCCAATTATAGAAAGTGCATTTGACCCACGCGCTGTGTCCAATCAACGCGCGGTGGGCCTGTGGCAGATCGTTGCGCCTACAGCAAGAATGCTCGGATTGCAGCAGGACTGGTGGTACGACGGCAGACGTGACCCGATCGCTTCAACGACCGCAGCGCTTGATTACCTTGAAACTCTCTATGATCAGTTTGATCAGGATTGGCTGCTGGCCCTGGCTGCCTATAATGCCGGTGAAGGCAATATGCGACAGGCACTAAAACACCGGGATGAAGAGACGAGTTTCTGGGACCTGCGCCTGCCAGATGAAACACAGACTCACGTCCCCAGATTGCTTGCATTAGCGGATATTCTGGCACATGCAGAGCACCATGAAATTGAACTTCCCGAGATACCCAATGCAGTCTATTTCCGTGTCGTTGATCCGGGATTCCAGATAGACCTGTCCATTGCCGCCGAAACTGCAGATCTTGAGCTGGCCGTTTTACGAGACCTGAATCCTGGCTATTTGCAATGGGCGACGCACCCGGATACCCAGCACCGTATTCTGGTTCCGATACAGATTGCGTCGCGTTTCGAAACCGAGCTGGTCAGCATTCCGCAAGAACAAAGACTGATCTGGGATCAGTATCTGATTCAACCTGGAGATACCTTGAGCTCCATAGCGAGAAAGCTGGACACACGTGTAGATGTGCTGCAACGAGTGAACGGACTCAGCAGCACAAGGATTATTGCCGGGCGATCCTTGCTGATTCCCAGAAAGCTACCGGGTCAGCAGTTATTGCTGCAGGCAACCGCACAATAATTCAGAAACAAACCGACACCGGTAACTGACCGGCCAGAATCATGATTTGCAAGGTTGTTTGAAGTGTCGTCACGCCATTCAAAGCAGCTGTTTGGACATCCACCGGGATTGGCTATCTGTTTTCTGACAGAAATGTGGGAACGGTTCAGCTATTACGGAATGCGCGCTCTGCTCATCTTTTACCTGACCCGCCATTTCCTGTTTAGCGATCAGGTCGCAGCCGGAATCTTCGGCGCCTATATTTCCCTTGTCTACATCACACCGGTAATAGGTGGCATTGTCGCTGATCGGTATCTGGGGCCAGGCAAAGCGGTCATAGTCGGGTGCCTGCTACTGGTAGCCGGTCATTTCGGTATGGCAATTGAAGGCAGCCCGATTGCAGACCCCGATGCCCGCGAGGGCTTCTACCTTCAGGCATTTTATCTGTCGCTGGCGCTCATCATTGTCGGAATCGGGTTCATTAAAGCCAATATCTCAACCATTGTAGGTTCCCTGTATGAACGAGAGGACCCGCGCCGTGACGGCGCCTATACCCTGTTCTACATGGGCATCAACCTTGGTGCTTTTTTTGGTGCAATAATTTGTGGGTTGCTGCTGGAATACAAAGGCTTCAGCTGGGGTTTTGGGGCCGCCGGCGTTGGCATGCTATTCGGTCTGTTGGTTTTTATTCGGGGCAGACCACTGTTTCAGGGCCGGGATGACCCCCCTGACCCGGCCTATCTACGCGAAAAGTCAGCATTGGGATGCTCACGCGAAACTTGCATATATCTCCTTACCGCCGCGGGTGTGATCGTTGTATACCAGCTCATGCAATTCCATTACCTCGTTGGCGGACTGCTGTCGATATTTCTGATCGTCATGCTGACACTGGTTCTTAGCCATGCATTTTACCAATGTGGAAAAGTTGATCGGGACAGGCTGCTGGTTTGTGTTTTTCTAATGAGCTATCAGGTGATTTTCTGGGCATTGTTTGAACAGGCCGGCAGCTCTATTAACCTCCTTACGGACAGAAACATAGACCGGGTAGTGATGGGTTACGAGATTCCTGCCGCGACGTTCCAGTCCGCCAATCCGTTTTTTATAATTACTCTCGCGCCACTGTTTAGTATCGGCTGGCTGTTTCTGGCCAGACGCAAGCAAGAGCCATCAATTCCGGCAAAATTTGCGCTAGCACTGATACAAGTCGGACTGGGGTTTCTGGTTCTGGTTTTCGGTGCTGGTCGGGCACAGGATCCGCAACAGGTAGCGCTTGTCTGGCTGATTCTGATGTATATGTTACACACCACCGGAGAATTGTGTATTTCTCCGATTGGGCTCTCCATGACCTCCAAACTCTCAACCAAAAAAATCGTTGGCATGATGATGGGTTGCTGGTTCCTGGCAATGGCGACAGGAAATTATATCTCCGGGGCAATAGCCGGAATGACCGGCTCCGGAAATTTGTCAGCGACTGCCGGGCTTGCTGCAGAGGAAAACCTGAGGAACTATATTGAGGTCTATTCCATTGCCGGTTACATCAGTATTGCGGCTGGCGTGGCGGCCCTGCTGCTTGTGCCGCTGTTGAGAAAAGGCATGCATGGTGTCCGCTGATAAAGGTAAAATCCGGTCTGACGAGTTTTGATAAATCAGTTACAAGGAAAGCACTTATGGGATTTTTGGCCGGCAAGCGAATTTTGATTCTGGGCGTCGCAAGCAAGCTCTCGATCGCCTCCGGTATCGCAGCAGCAATGCACCGTGAGGGAGCCCAGTTGGCGCTGACATATCAAAATGAAAAACTGAAGGGTCGCGTAGAAGAATTTGCTGCCAGTTGGGGATCAAGCCTTACGTTTCCCTGTGATGTTATTAATGATGACGAAATCACCCGGTTATTTTCGTCGCTTTCATCTCATTGGGACGGACTGGACGGTATCGTTCATTGTCTTGCCTATGCGCCAGCCAATGAACTTGATGGCAACTATGTCGATGTAACAACTCGCGAAGGATTCAGAACAGCACATGAAATCAGTTCGTACAGCTTCGTTGCCCTGGCCAAAGCCGGGCGCGAAATGATGCGTGGAAGAAATGGCTGCTTGCTGACGTTGAGTTACCTTGGCGCTGTCAGAACCCTGCCGAATTACAATGTCATGGGCCTGGCCAAAGCCAGTCTTGAAGCCAATGTTCGTTACATGGCAGCCAGTCTGGGCCCGGAAGGTACCCGGGTTAACGCAGTATCAGCCGGTCCGATTCGGACGCTTGCTGCATCGGGGATCAAAAGTTTTCGCAAGATGCTTGATTACAACCAGAAACAGACTCCCTTACGCAGGAATACGACCATCGAAGAAGTCGGAAATGCGGCTGCGTTTCTTTGCTCGGACCTGGCACACGGGATAACCGGAGAAGTGTTATATGTCGATGGAGGATTCAACATTACCGCCATGGGCTCTCTGGAGGAGTAAAGAGTCCAAGAGTCGAA
>JBBDXV010000339.1:0-2411 GCA_040902165.1 Pseudohongiellaceae bacterium | reverse complement strand
AGTAAAGAGTCCAAGAGTCGAAAAGAAAGAGAGAGCCCCCTGGCGCCGAATCAGCCCTAGAAGGATTCGTCAGTCACCAGATTGGTTGTGATATCCGCCTCTTCTCTCAGATTCGCAATAAATGAATTGAAGTCGGCCTGCGCCTTTTCATCAAGCATCTGACTGATCATTGCCTCACGCTCTGCTGACGCAAGTACTGAAAGATCCCCCGGGTTCACCTTCTGCAGCTCGATGACTACATAGGTTCCATTGGTCAGCGACAAGCCCTGATAAACGGGATTGTCGCCAGAATCCGGCTTTTGCATCGCAAAAACTGCGTTGATCAGCTGCGGATTTACCGCTCCAGAACTGCGTGTAGCCGCTTGTTCCGCTAGCCATTCCAATTCGTTGACTGTGACCAGTTCCTCTACAGACTCGCCATTCCGCATTGCCTGCAGAATTTCTTCCCCCAGCGCTGCTGCCCTGACCCGTTCCATTTCAGTCCGCAGAATTACGGCAATTTCTCCCTGGACCTCTTCAAGCGGCCTGACAGTGGCCGGAGTATGTTCCAGCATGCGCAGTACCATTGCCTGAGCATCATTCAATTCAATCGCATCACTGTTGTGGCCGTTGTTAATAACATCGTCGGAGAACACGGCTTCGATCACTCTCGGGCTCGAAAACAATCCTATTCCACCGCTTCTGGCAATCGGTTCGCTTTGCATTACAGTCAGATTCAACTGTTCCGAAATAGCATTAAGATCAGAAGATTCAAATGCCATATTTGAAAGAGATTCGAGTCGTTCTGCAAACATGAGCTCGGTGTCGGAGCCTCTAAGTTCCCGCTCTATCCGTTCGCGCAATTCTTCAAGCGGTGGATATTGATTCTCATTATTCTCGGTCAGCATTATCAGGTGCACGCCAAACTCTGTAGTAACAGGACCGGAAACCTGACCTACAGTCAGCGTATCCAGCGCCGCTTCTATCGCGCTCGGGAACGCCGTGCCGGCGGAAAACCCGATGTCACCGCCTTCTTCAGCAGAAACCGCGTCACTTGATAACTCCAGTGCCAATGCGGCAAAATCCTCTCCGCTATCGAGACGTTGTTTGGCCGCTACCGCTTGCGCCTCGGCTTGTTCCTGAGACAGGGATGTACCGACTTCGAACAGAATATGCGAAGCGCGTCTTTCGGTTGACGCATCAAACGCACTGCGTTCGCGATTGTATTGCTCAATTATCAACTCTTCACTAATCTCCAGTTCTTCCATAAGAACCAGCTTGTCCAGCAGCACATAGGCTACCCTGACTGACTCTTCAATCGTGAACTCCTGAGGATTCGCCTGGTAATACGTTGCTATTTCCTCGTCAGAAATTGCCTGACCCAGTGTGCGCGTGCCGATGGGGATCGAGATGTAGCGGAAATCCCGGGACTGAAGTCTCAGCTCTGCAATTTGTTCAAGCTCCGCTTCAGTAACAAAATTGGAACTGGTATAGGTATTTGTCAGCTGTGACAACAGCATGGAATTACGCAGTTGGTCCCGATAAAGCGGCACACTGTATCCCTGTGACGCCATGGTTCTTAATGCCAGATTGCTGTCAAAAAGGCCATTGATCTGGAAGGCGCTGGTTTCCAGAATTGCACGGTCAATCCGATCCTCAGATACATTCATGTTGTTCTTCGCAACTGCTTGTTGCAGTAATTGCTCTTCAATCAACTGATTCAACGCAATCTGTTCCAGCAAGCCTTGATCCAATGACTCAAGATTTCCTCCCAATGAATTCAACAGATTCTGGGTATTGATCGCCAATTGCTGCTCGTTGATCTGTTCGCCATTCACGGTAGCGACTGAGGGCGGAGCAATAAACCCCCCAATGATGGACTCAACGCCCCACATTGCAAAAACAGCGACCATCAAGCCTATAATTACCTTGGCAATTAGACCCTGAGAGTTGTCTCGTATGTCCTGAAGCATAGTTTTTCCGTTACCTTTTCAAACTAAAAAGGCGCATCGAAATGATGCGCCCCAATAATTTACAACTTATTTCTCTCAGCCTGACCACTTCTTTATTTCTTTTACCCGGTCAGGTTTATCATCACACCGTCATTCTGAATTGGCATACTGCTTCGATTACAGCATTGCCTCATCAGGCATTGACTGCATCCTTAAGCGCTTTGCCGGCCTTGAAGCCAGGCACTTTCGCTGCACTGATCTGGATTGGTGCTCCGGTTTGGGGATTACGACCGGTTCGCGCCGCACGATTCTTGGTCGCGAACGTACCAAAGCCGACCAGTACCACGGGGTCATCTTTCTTTAACGAATTCGTAATCGTATCAATCATTGCATCGATTACCCGACCTGCTACTGCTTTCGGAATGTCTGCGCTTTCAGCAACTGCGTCAATAAGCTCTGATTTGTTCACGTTGTCCCCTT
>JBBDXV010000338.1:0-2679 GCA_040902165.1 Pseudohongiellaceae bacterium | reverse complement strand
TGGCGGGGGCGCCAAAATTTCCCCAGGAACCGTTGTTATCGTTTCTGCTTGATATTGCCAGGCGCGATCGAAACCCGGAGGCCGCCGGATTTGCTTTTCGCGCACTGACGGCAATGGCCGGCGGCGGCATTTATGACCAGATTGGTGGCGGCTTTCATCGTTACAGTGTCGATGCACAATGGCTGGTGCCACATTTTGAAAAAATGTTGTACAACCAGTCGCAATTGAGCCGGCTCTATCTCACTGCCTGGCAGCTTACCGGCAATCCATTCTTGCGCAGAATTACCACACAGACGCTTGATTATGTGTTGCGCGAAATGCAGTTGCCGGAAGGCGGGTTTTATTCAGCCACGGATGCGGACAGCGACGGAGAGGAAGGCCGCTTTTTTGTCTGGTCATTCACCGAGCTGACAGAATCACTTGCCGCCGATGAGCTGGCACTGGTGCAACAGTTTTTCGATATTTCTGCAACCGGCAATTTCGAAGGCGCCAATATTTTCAGTCTGCGCAGTGAGTTGTATCCAGCCACGACTACTGACAACGACATCACTACCATCCACCAGCTGGACAGGATCCTGTTGAAGCTGCATGCGATTCGCAGCCTGCGCAATCCACCATTGCGGGATGACAAGTTGATCGTGGCCTGGTCGGCGGCCATGGCCGCTAGTCTGGCTCAGGCCGGTTTTCATCTTGAAAACACTGAATATACGATAGCAGCAAGACGTGCCATCGACAGTATCTGGAAGCATAATTTCGACAGCGAACGGGGATTGCAACGCATTTATCTTAACGGCAAAACTTCGGTCGTCGCCCAGCTGGAAGATTACGCGGCACTGTGCGAGGCATTGCTGGTGCTGTTTGATGTAGCGGGTGAAAGCGAGTTGCTGCAACGCGCGAAACTGCTGGTGGACCGGATGCTGGGCGAATTCTGGAATGAAGAAAGTGGTGGATTCTTCAACAATGCAAGGGCCGGTAACGGACCGCAGCTGGCCAGATCGTCCCATGCTGCCGACGGTGCTACGTTTTCTGCAATTGCCGTGGCGCTGGGATGTCTGGTGGGGCTATATCAACGCCGGGCCCTGCTCGACCAGGATGCCTCAGATCTTGAGCAGCGCATCAATCAATGTATCGCGGCTCATGCCGGTCAGGTGGCGGAAAATCCCGCCAGCCATGTAACGTTTTTGCGGTCGGTGATGGATTTTCGCCAAGGCAGTGCCAGTCCGATTCAATATGCCGCAGCCGGCCGAGTAAAGGTCACGGTACGTCGACAACCTCAGGCGCAGGAGCATTCACTCACGATCTTTCTTGCTGTGCAGATAGAAGCTGGCTGGCATGTGGCGGCTGCATCCAAAACAGCGCTGGCACCACTGACCGTTGCGCTGAGCCCTGCCGAGACCGCATGGAAGCTTGAGTCGGTGGAGTTTCCGGCTTCGGCGACAGCAGCGCTTTACGGAGAATTCACGGTGAAGGTACTGTGTCGGGCAGCGGAATCAAAAGACTGTCTGGCCCGCAGCGTCGGTCTGGTTCTTTCGCTGCAGGCCTGCAGCGATCAGTTGTGTCTGGCACCGGAGCAGCTTTCTTTCCGGGTGTGATTCTCTGTCCGGATGTGACTTGCTTTCCAGGTGTGACTCTCTTTTCGGTTACAAAAAGCAAACCGGTGTCGCAGATTGTCGGCTATGGCGACGGCATTGACCCGATAGTGACAGCAAGCAATTCATCAAGATAACGTGGCACTATTTCAGATGCCGGCCCATAGATATGTTCGTCAAAACTTGAACCGGTCTGTTCCAGATTCAATTCCACGGTATGGGCGCGGTGCAATTTCGCCGTTTGATAGAAGCCCGAAGCCGGATACACATTTCCCGAAGTGCCTACCGATATAAACAGGTCGCATTTCTCCAGCGCCTTATTGATCTGGTGCATGCAAAAAGGCATTTCGCCAAACCAGACGATATGCGGGCGCAGATTTCCGGCGGATTTGCAACAGCGGCATACGGTTTCAAAGCCCAGATCTTCATGGATGTCGAACACCAGTTTTGAATTGACACAGCGCATTTTCAGCAGCTCGCCATGCATATGCACGAGCTTGCGACTGCCCGCCCGTTCGTGGAGGTTATCCACGTTCTGGGTTACCAGAAGAAAGTCACCGGGGAACTGATTTTCAAATTTCGCCAACGCAGTGTGTGCAGCATTGGGGCGAATGCTTTCCGAAAGCAAGGTCCGACGCCGCTCGTTATAGAACTGATACACCAGCTGGGGATTGCGCGCAAAACCTTCGGGTGTCGCTACATCATCTATATGATGTTCTTCCCAAAGTCCGTCGGCGGCACGAAACGTACGAATACCGGACTCAGCTGACACACCGGCACCCGTCAGCACTACAACAGAATTCACAGCCCTGACCATGGGCGCATCATAGCAGGTTGCTTACGCAATGGCAGGCTAGCGGCTATAATCCCCTGACGCCCCTGTCGGGTCGAAGTTTTCACCGGAGGTCGATCATGCCAGCAGTCAAAATCGGAGCGCTTGCTCCCCCATTCACATTGTTGAACCAGGAGGGAGTAAAGATCAGCCTCAAGGATTTCAAGGGCAAGAAAAACGTCGTATTGTATTTTTATCCCAAAGCCATGACGCCAGGCTGTACGGTGCAGGCCTGTGGTCTGCGTGACAGTCGCAAGC
>JBBDXV010000337.1:0-2689 GCA_040902165.1 Pseudohongiellaceae bacterium | reverse complement strand
AATCTGACAGCGGCGGAAATTATCGGTCAGCTGTGGTGGGCCAACAAAAAACTGAACGGGTTTCACGGTCCCGCAGACCGACCGATCAGCAATGTAGTCATGATGGGAATGGGCGAACCGCTGCTCAATTTCGACAATGTCATGGAATCTCTCAGTCTGATGATGGATGACTTCGCCTATGGCCTCTCCAAACGCCGGGTTACTGTCAGTACCTCTGGAGTAGTGCCGGCACTGGAACAGATGGTCGGTCGTACCGATGCGTCCCTGGCGGTTTCCCTGCATGCCCCCAACGATGAATTGCGCAGCAGGATCATGCCGATCAATCGCCGCTACCCGATCAAGGAATTATTGCGAGCGGTAAAAACCTATGTGGCCAGTCTGCCGGATCGCAGGTTGCCGGTGATTGAATACACGCTGATTGCCGGGATCAACGACCATCGGCAGCATGCCCGGGATCTGGCGGTGTTACTGGAATCACTGCCCTGCAAGATCAATCTGATTCCGTTCAATCCGTTCTCCCAGTCAGATTTTCGCCGTCCCAGCAATGCTGCCATCAGCAATTTCCGGGAGATTCTGCAGGATGCCGGCTATGTGGTAACGGTGCGAACCACCCGGGCTGATGATATCGGGGCTGCCTGTGGGCAACTGGTGGGTGATATTGACGACCAGACCCTGCGCAGTGAACGACATCGCCGGGCGGCAGCCAGGGCGGTGCCGATCAAAGTGATCGGCAATACTGATAATCCGGAAATAACGGCCGAAACAGTAAGATAGAGTAAAGTCCTCAGGAAACAAGCGATATGCTATTCGCCGGTTTGGTCAAAAAGATAACCCCGTGCAGGCCATGGCTGGCAGCTATATTGCTGCTGGCGACCCTGGCTGCCTGTGAGACTACGACAACCGGCGGGTTTAATCCGGAAGCGGATCAGGATCAGGCGCTACTGGACTATGTGCAGCTCGCAGTAGCCTATTACGACGCCAATGACATGGCGGGTGCCAGGCGCCACCTCAACAATGCACTGGCTATCGATCCGCGCAGTGCCGATGCCTATAACGTCCTGGCACTGATTCTGCAACGCGAAGGCGATCTGGAACTTGCTGACGAAACGTTTCGTCGCGCCATCGGCCTGGATCGGACCAATTCCCGGGTAAGAAACAATTACGCTGCATTTCTGTTCAGTCAGGAACGCTATCCGGATGCATTTGAACAACTGCAACTGGTAGCCAACGATTCGACTTATGAAGGCCGGGCCATTGCCTTTGAAAATCTGGGCCGCAGCGCATTGATGCTTGGCGAGATCGACGAGGCGCAACGCGCCTTTGAACGCGCGTTGCAGATTAATAACAATCTTTATATCTCTTCTCTGGAACTGGCCCGGATCAGAATTGACAAACAGGATTGGACCGGTGCACGTCAAGCCTTCCAGCAGTTCCTGACGATCAGAGAGTTTTACAGTATCCCGTTTGATGCACGCAGTCTGTGGATCGGAATCCAGCTTGAGAACAATATCAGGAACAGGGAACAGATGGCTCTCTACGTACGACTGCTGACTGCTCTGTATCCGGATTCTCCGGAGTACCAGTTATATAGAAGCCTCGCTGATGGTTGATAACCAGAATGAAAATATTTCTGAATTGAGCGAACCTGCGGCCGCGGTGTTAATTACCCCCGGCAGCCTGCTCAAGCTTGAACGCGAAAGGCGTGAGTTGTCGGAAAAGGTCGTCGCTGACCAGTTACACATTACCATGCACTATGTCCGCTCGATCGAAGCCGATCGGTATGACAAGCTGCCTGGTACCGTGTTTGCGCGAGGTTACATCAAGAACTACGCGTTGTTATTGGGACTCGAACCCGGGGAATTGATCGCGCTGTTCGATTCGTTCATCGAAGAAAAGCAAGAGGCAAGGCAGGAAGTGACGCGTCGGATCGAGGCGCGTCGCCAGAAGGATCGCAATCTCCCCTGGCTGGTGTTTTCAGTTATTGCATTTATTCTTGGGTTTGCCGCCCTCTGGGCTTACAACAGCTTCTTTGTCGTCATTGACGAGGGTTCCTATCTGAGCGGTCAGCAGCAAACCAACGCCATTGCTACCGGCTCGGATCTGGCAAGCGCCGGCATTGCCGATAATCGGCAGCCAACCCCTCCGATTTCACCGCCCTTGATTGCACAATCCGCGATCCCAGAACCCGAGATTCCAGAGCCCGTGAATTCACAGCTCTTGAATCCACTGCCATTGAATCCACTACTCTTGAATCCACTGCTCTTGAATCCACAAAAAGACGAGCAGGTCATAGAAGTAATGGCAGCAGGGATCGATGTGCTGATGATTCGTTTTAGTGGTGAAAGCTGGGTAGAGGTATCAGACGACAGCGGGTTCCCGCCCTACCGGGATATCCGGGAAGCAGGGGATATACTGCAGATCACAGGAAATGCGCCGTTCAATGTGCTTCTGGGCGATGCACCCTATGCCAGCATGGAACTTAACGGTGTTCCGGTTGATGTCGCCAACAATATTCGAATAGACAATTCTGCCCGCCTCGTCGTAGGGCTATAATACCCGCCATGAAATCCAACACGAAGATCAATCGGCGTCTGACCCGCCGGATAATGATCGGCAATGTCCCGGTTGGCGGTGATGCACCGATCACGGTGCAGACCATGACCAATACCGAAACCTGTGATGTCGCCGC
>JBBDXV010000336.1:0-2701 GCA_040902165.1 Pseudohongiellaceae bacterium | reverse complement strand
GATCCGCAGCTTGCAAAAGGCTTTCCAATTGAGGGTAAAGCGTCGGGTTGGCTACAAGGATATTCTGGCCGTAAAAAACGCCGGACAAACCCTCGGGCACTGGCTGGAAATGTCCGTAGATTGCGCCCGCTTCCCTGGCAATTAACTGGGCGGCGGCAAAATCCCACAGACTGAGATTTTCGTAATATCCATCCAGCCGACCCATCGCCACCCAGCAGATATCCAGCGAAGCAGCCCCAAGGCGCCGTATATCTGCGCAATGCGTCAGTACCGCCTGCAAACGCGCGATCAAAGGTTTCAACCCGGATTTCTGATAGGGAAAACCGGTGGCGATAATCGCCTTGTTGAGTTGGGTTTCCTGTGCTACCTGAATTCGCTGACGGTTTAACCACGCACCCGAACCCTGGCTGGCCCAGAACATCTCGTCAGTAAACGGGTTGTAAACGACGCCGATCCGAATCTCTCCGGCTTCCGCGTAGGCAATCGAGACCGCTGACTGGTTGTGGCCATGCACGAAGTTCACCGTGCCATCGATAGGGTCGACAATCCAGCAGGCGCGGCTGGAAAGATCCTGCTGCGCCATTTTCGGCGCGAGCTCTTCCGAAATCAGCAACTGCTCCGGATACCTGGCATGAATCGCGTCAGCGATCAGTTTGTCGGCTTTGAGGTCGGCACTGGTGACGAGCTCAAGACCCTGCTTGTAATCGCGCTGCATGCCGGAGTTTCTTTCCCGCACAATCAGCGCACCGGCCTCGCGGGCAATGCCCTTGCAGAATTCCAGCCGGGAGTTATAGGTCATGGCAGACATTATGAGGATGGGAAGGCGCAGATTATAGCCCGGTTAATGGACAGCAGCGAATCAGGCACACATACGGCTATAATCCGTCGCTGAATCTGATAGCGGATATTCCTCATGCATCTTGCCCTGCTTTATGGTTTTTTCGCGGCGATCTCCATTCTGATCAATATTCTCGGTCAGGAGTTGAGCCTGCAGATTTACTCGGCATCCTACGCTTTGCCGATTGCGGTGGCGGTGGGGACGTTGACCGGACTGATCAGCAAGTACCTGCTGGACAAGCGCTATATCTTCAAGTATCGCAGCCTGCATATCGCAGATGATATTCGGACCTTCAGCGCCTACACACTGACCGGTGCGGGCACGACGTTGCTGTTCTGGGCTTTCGAGTTTGGCTTTGAGTTCCTGTTTGCCACCCGCATGGCACGTTATACCGGCGCGGTGATAGGCTTGACCCTTGGTTACCTGATCAAGTACCAGCTTGATAAGCGCCTGGTATTCATTCGGCCTGGTCAGTGACAGAACACAAAGGATAGCAACATGAAATACAGTGGCTGGGGAAGGTATCCGGCACAACAGGGCGAGCTTGTGGAGCCAGCTGATACTACCCAGCTGCAGCAATTACTCAGGCAACCAAAGAACAAAGGGCCAGGCTGGATCCCTCGCGGCGCCGGTCGCAGTTATGGTGACAGTGCACTGGCTGACCGGATGCTTGGCAGTCGTTATCTGGACAACTTCCGCTCGTTCGACCAGGACAATGGTCTGCTGGCCTGTGCCGCCGGGACGTTGCTTTCCGGAATTCTCGATCTGGTCGTCCCGGCCGGTTGGTTTCTGCCGGTCCTGCCGGGAACCAGTTACGTTTCCGTTGGCGGCGCGATTGCCAGCGATATTCACGGCAAGAACCACCACCGCGACGGCTGCTTCTCCCGGTTTGTCCGTTCCCTGACCCTGATGCTGGCATCAGGTGAAATCAAAAATATAGGCCCGGCTGACAATCCTGAGCTGTTCCGGGCTACCTGTGGCGGCATGGGTCTGACCGGTATGATCCTGGAAGCCACCCTGCAGCTGGTACCTTTGCAAAGTGCCAGGATCCGCCAACAAACGCTTGCGTCCGGTGACCTGACCCAGGTCATGGAATTGTTTGAAGCACATCATGACAGCCATTACTCGGTGGCCTGGCTCGATTGCATGGCGCGCGGCAATCAGCTCGGTCGTTCGATCCTGTTTCTCGGCGAGCACGAAGCAGATGACCATCGTCACAATGGAAAGACAAAAAAGTCTATGTCGATATCAGTGCCGTTCAACACTCCGGGCTTTCTGCTCAATCGCTATACAATGGGCAGTTTCAATCATCTGGTATACCACTGGCAGAAGCGTCGGGCGAAAGAACAACAGGTCCACTATGATCGTTATTTTTTCCCGCTTGACCGCATTCTCCACTGGAACCGGCTCTATGGCCGCAATGGCTTTCTGCAATATCAATTTGTCCTCCCGCTTGAATCCGCCGGCCCGGGGCTAAGAACCGTACTGGAGAAAATCTCGGCCGCCGGCAAAGGTTCGTTCCTCTGCGTCCTGAAGAAGATGGGCAGCCACAACGGAAATCTGCTGTCCTTTCCGGTTGAGGGATATACCCTGGCGCTGGATTTCAAGTACGAGAGCGGCCTGTTTCAACTGTTAGACATACTCGACGAGATAGTGCTCGCGCATGGTGGCCGCCTGTATCTTGCCAAGGATGCCAGAATGAGTGAGCATGTGTTCAAAGCCAGTTATCCCGGCTGGACACAGTTTGTCCAAATCAAACATGCAGTTGATCCTGACGGTGTGTTTGCCTCAACCCAATCTCAGCGTCTGGGAATCTGATTTGCAAACCGGCAGCGAGTCACAACGTATCCTGATAATCGGCGC
>JBBDXV010000335.1:0-18818 GCA_040902165.1 Pseudohongiellaceae bacterium | reverse complement strand
AGCCTACAGGGATGTATTCACGGCGTGTCGCGGTTGGCATTCCCCGCGACTCAACCTATCACTGTTGTAGTGAATCGTTCAGGTACACGTACCCCTTTACTCTAACGTAGGATCGACTCGTCACAGAATTGCGGCTCAGACACGATCGAAGACGCAAATACTATATGGATAGGGGTTTGCATCAGCGGCAGGAAAATCCAGACGACTGCTTTCCGCCCACTCCTCGGCATCAAACTCGGGAAACCAGGTATCGCCCTCCACTTCTGCATGCACCAGAGTCAAATGCATACGATCAACCAGCGGCAGCGCAATCTTGAACAACTCGGCACCACCGATGACAAAGACCTCGTCACTGCCGTCGATAATTGAAATATTCTCGGCAAGATCGATGGCGTCCGCCAGACTGTCAACCACCCTGGCGTTGTCGACTTCGTAATCACGACTGCGAGTAACGATGATATTGGTACGACCTGGCAAAGGTTTGCCGATGGATTCAAAAGTCTTGCGCCCCATTATGATGGTTTTGCCCATCGTCGTACGTTTGAAATATTTCAAATCCTCAGACAAATGCCACGGCAACTTGTTGTTCTTTCCGATGATGCCGTTTTGCGCCAGGGCACATATCAGGGATAACTTCATAATGTTCCGGTGAGCGGACCTTAAACGGATATTGGTGCAGGAATGCCGGGATACGGGTCATAGTTGAGTATTTCGAAATCTTCGTACCGGTATTCGTAAATTCCGGTCGGCTTGCGCTTTATATTCAACAATGGCAAATCCCGCGGTTCACGCGAAAGCTGTAATGTGACCTGTTCAAGATGGTTGTTATAAATGTGGCTGTCACCGGTGCAGACTATGATTTCACCCAGCTCCAGATCACATTGTTGCGCCAACATGTGCGTCAGCAGCGCGACCGAGGCGATATTGAAAGGAAGCCCCAGCAATGTATCCGAAGAGCGGATAAACAATTGGCAGGAAAGGCGCCGGTTGGCTACATAGAACTGGTACAGAAGATGACAGGGTGGCAAGGCCATTCGCCCTTGTTTGACGTTCTCCTGAGGCGAGATTTTTTCATTCGGCAGATATTCCACATTCCAGCCGTGGAAAAGAATGCGCCGACTGTCCGGATTGTGTTTCAGACAGTCCACAACATAATCTATCTGGTTGATGGTACCGCCGTCACGGGTTGGCCAGGCAGTCCACTGCTTCCCATAGACCGGACCTAGGTCTCCGTCTTCGGTGGCCCACTCATCCCAGATGCTGACACCATGTTCATGCAACCATTGGGTATTGGTTCCACCATTGAGGAACCAGATCAATTCATTGGCGATACTTTTAAAATGAACTTTCTTGGTGGTAAGTAACGGGAAGCCGCGATTCAGGTCATGCCGCAGCTGACGCCCGAAGACTGATAGGGTGCCGGTACCGGTGCGATCGGATTTCTCCGTGCCGTTATCGAGGATATCCTGCAGTAAATCGAGATACTGTTGCATGTGTACAACTTATTTCGCCTGAGCGATGGGTTTGCTGCGATAGGCCAGCACCAGCAATATCACACCGGCGAGGACCATGGGTATGGACAGCAATTGTCCCATCGTCAGCCAACCGAAGGCAATAAAACCAATGTCGCTATCCGGTTCGCGGAAAAACTCTACGAAAAACCGGAAACAGCCGTAGCCCACACCGAAGAGTCCGGACACTGCATAGCGTGGTCGCGGCCGGGAAGAGAACCACCACATGATGCTAAACAGTATTACTCCTTCGAGGCCGGCCTGATATAGCTGGGACGGATGGCGTGGCAGATTGTCCACGTGCGGAAAGACCATGCCCCAGGGAACAGTTGTCGGTCGACCCCACAGTTCGCCGCCGATAAAATTCCCGATCCGGCCCACGCCAAGACCAAACGGTGCCATCGGTGCAATAAAATCCAGCACATCAAAATAGTGTCGCTGCAGTTTTCGCCCATACCAGTAAAACGCCGCCATGACCCCAAGGAATCCGCCATGAAAGGACATGCCGCCTTCCCAGACACGCAACAGCCAGAGTGGATCTGCCAGAAACTGGTTGAAATTATAAAAGAGCACTGAACCGAGTCGCCCGCCCACCACGGCACCCAATGCCCCGTAGAACACCAAATCAGAGATTTGTTCAGCGGTCCAGTTTCCGGGATGGCTGCGCGCGCGGTAGGTGGCCAGCAACCAGGCACCGCCAAAGGCGACGATATACATGATGCCGTACCAATGTATGGCAAGTGGACCGATTTGAATTGCAACAGGATTGATATCGGGATAGCTAAGCATGATTCAGAATAGATCGACCACTTCGAGGCACAGAGGTTCGGGAGTGAATGGCGAGTGATGCTCTATGATGGCCGGCGGTCTGTCAAGCAATGGCGGTAGACGTACTTGCAGATGAAAAAGAAAGGCTGGCGTTTCCTCCTGGATCGGCCAGCCTCTTGCATTTCCCAGCCGCCCATCACAGATGGCCGTCGTTCGGCTGCGCATAAAGCGTCGCTTTATCTGCGCTTGCCTCACCCCTATGCGACCCCAGAACCAGGGGGTGTCCCTCTGCGCAATTATCTTGATATTCGTGGGGATTGCTGTAGGAAATTGACGCTAATTCCTGTAAGAAAATCACAGTATGATTGGCCCATGTGCCTGGTTGTATTTGCCTTCCATCAAGATATCCGGTACCCCCTGGTACTGGCGGCCAATCGTGATGAATTTTTTGCCCGCCCGACCCGGGATGCGCAATTCTGGCAGGAAGACCCGGAGACAGCTCAGATTCTGGCCGGTCGCGATTTATCCCAGGGAGGAACCTGGCTGGGGATCAACCGCATTGGCCGAATTGCGATCATTACCAATATCCGCGACCCCTCCATTTCCACAAAGCACAAATTGTCCAGGGGAAGACTGGTATTGGATTTCCTGACTGGAGCATTGACGGCGGTTGATTACCTGAACAATGTGCGGGCCAATCTGGATGCCTACGCCGGATTTAATCTGTTGATTGGCGATTGGGACAGTCTTTACTTTCTGAACAGTGACAATGGCGAACCACTGCAACTGGCACCGGGCATTTACGGCATTTCGAACGGCAGTCTTGACGATCCCTGGCCGAAAGTAACCAATGGAAAATTACGCCTGCAACAGTTGATGCTGACCCAACACCCGCCGAAAATTGAACAGCTTATGCAGCTGTTGCAGAACCGTGATATCGCAGCTGATTCGGAGTTGCCCGCCACCGGTGTTCCGCTGGAGCTTGAACGCCGGCTCTCGGCAAGCTTCATAGTCAATCCGCAACGGGACTATGGTACGCGCTGCTCGACCGCGCTGGTGATTGACCAACGTGGCATGGTGCAGTTTTGCGAGCAGAATTACCGTAACGACGGCGAGACTTCGACGCGCCATTATTACGAATTTGAAATGTTATGAAATTGATTCAGTTGCTGCGTGAGGAGCGCAACAGACGATCAACACCGGCATTGTAAAGTGCCAGATCTACCGCGCTGCGAATCATTTGCGGATCATCCAGCAACATCACCTGATCGAGAAGATCCTGGGCCGCCTCCAGAGTGAGGCTGCGAATGACGGATTTCACCTTGAGCAGAGTCGAGGCATTCATGGAGAGAATGTCGAACCCCATCGCCACCAGCAAAACAGCCGCACCGGGGTCGCCGGCCATCTCGCCGCATATACTGACTTGCTTGCCCTCGAGGTGGGTTTCGGTCACGACATGTTGTAATGCCTTCAATACAGCCGGGTGAAACGACGTATACAGGTGTGCTACACGTGGATTGTTCCTGTCAACTGCAAGCAGGTATTGGGTCAGATCATTGCTACCCACGGAAATAAAATCCACCATGCGTGCCAGTGTCCGCGTCTGGTAAACCGCAGCCGGCAACTCAATCATGACACCGATGGGAGGAAAGCTTACATCCAGTCCTTCCTGAATCAGCTCGCGGTAGGATTTCTTGATCAGGTGCATTGAGGATACTACTTCATTGATGTTGCAGATCATGGGCAGCATGATCTGCAGATTATTCAGTCCTATGCTGGCACGCAGCATCGCGCGAATCTGGGCGGTAAAGATTTCCGGATGATCAAGAGTGACCCGGATTCCGCGCCAGCCGAGGAACGGGTTCTCCTCTTCAATCGGAAAATAAGATAGATCCTTGTCTCCACCCACATCCAGTGTGCGCATGGTCACCTTCATTGGTGCAAATGCCTCCAGTTGCTCCCGATAGGTGTCGGCCTGCTCGAGTTCGCTGGGAAATCTTTCACTCAGGAGAAACGGTATTTCCGTACGAAACAACCCTATCCCCTCAGCCCCCTGGTCAAGTGATCGCACCACATCCGACATTAATCCGGTGTTCACCCATAGATGTACACGGTGGTGATCAGCGGTTTCACAAGGCAGATCCTTGAGGCCGCGCAATCCCTTAATCAACTGGTCCTCTTCCTTGATCGTATCGCGGTAACGTTTTTTCAGTTGTTCAGTCGGGTTACTGACTACCTGCCCATTGTATCCATCGACTATGACTTCCCTTCCATCCAGATTGCTGATGGGCAGGTCCACGACGCCCATAACAGTCGGTATTCCCATGCCGCGGGCAAGAATCGCCACATGGGAACTTCCCGATCCCCTTACGGAAATGAGACCCCTCAGACGTTCCTTGGGCACCTCTACCAGCATGGCCGGCGTAAGCTCTTCGCTAACCAGTATCGTATCCCTGGCATAGTCTGTCTTGACCACTTCCTTCTGCTGTAAATAGAAAAGGACTCTGCTGCAGAGATCTCGAATATCAACGGCTCGTTCCCGCAGGTAAGCGTCATCCATCATCTCGAATGCTCTTACGTGTTCATTAGCCACTATGGCGAGCGCACCCTGGGCCCAATTGCCGAGTTTGATCTGCTCTACGACTTCTTTGCCCAGCGCATCATCGTCCAGCATGCGCAGGTAAACCGTAAATAATTCGCGTTCTTCTTCTCGAACGTGCCCGGCAATCTTTTCATGCAATGCACTGATATCCTCGCGCACGGCATTGAGACAGAAATTGAAAAACTTGATTTCCTTCTTGATGTTCCTGGCCGGCCGCATCGGAATCAAATCAAGGTCGGCTGGCGGGAAGACCACCACGGCCTTGCCAATTGCAACTCCGGAAGAACCTGAAACACCGTTGAATACCGTATCTGCCGTCTTATGCCCTGACGGGCTGAGGCCCTGAATGGCTCCGGTGGCTTCCGCATGAGCAATCACACCTGCCAACTGGGCCGACAGGGTAATCAGAAATGCTTCTTCACCTTCATCAAAACTGCGCTTTTCGCGGTGCTGTACAACGAGAACACCCAGCACTGATCTGTGGTGAATGATGGGAACACCGAGAAACGACTGAAACTCCTCCTCTCCCGTTTCCGGCAAATAATAATAACTGGGGTGGGAAGTAGCGTCTTCAAGATTTATGGGCTCAGCATGTTTGGCCACCAGACCGACCAGACCTTCGCCAACCTGCAGACTGACATGACCAACCGATGACTTCTTCAGCCCTTCAGATGCCATCAAAACATGGCTATTGATATCGGAATCAAGCAGAAACACCGAACAAACCTGGGTATTCATCGCATCCCGGATCTGTTTGACGATGATATCCAGCGCCGACTGCAAGTCTTTGGCCGAGTTTACTGCTTGCACAATGCTGCGCAATTTTTCCAGCATACAATGTTTCCGAATTACTTAGAGAAGGCTGCCTGCCGCCAAAAACAGGCAATTATTTATTGTTTGAGATACCGATTTAACGGCTGTCTAAATTCCTGCAAAGTCCGCTGATATACATCGCGTTTGAATTCGATCACCTGTCGCAGAGGATACCAGTAACTCACCCAGCGCCAATCATCAAATTCAGGAGTGGCGCTTTTCGTCAAATCAATCTTCGCTTCCTCAACTTTCAGGCCCAGTAAAAACCACCTCTGCTTCTGACCAATGCAAACCGGATCCATATTATGACGGATAAAATTTTCCGGAAGATTATAATGCAGCCAATTGCGCGTCGTGTGCAGAACCTGAACCTCATCAGCCTGCAAACCCACTTCCTCGTCCAGCTCGCGGTATAACGCCTGTTCCAGGGTTTCTCCCTGTTTGATGCCGCCCTGAGGAAATTGCCACGCCTTCTGCCCGACTCGCTTAGCCCACAATAAACGTCCTTCCCGGTTACAGATCACGATACCGACATTCGGCCGGTAGCCGTTGGAATCAATCACGTCAAAATGACCTTTGACAAAATAATGGCCTCATTGTTTCACAAACCCGCGCGGCTGATCAATGCCGGACCGGTTGTTTCACCCAATTTATTTCCTTATATATCAGCGTGTTGTATATTCACTCCCGAATTGTCAGTAGCCACAGACAAACACCGTAATGGAACTCCTGTAGCCGACAGGCAACAGGTATAATGCCGCTTTCAATTTTTTGCGCGGAACCGATTCGAATGAGCCTGGCGGTTTTTGATCTTGATAACACTTTATTGGCCGGTGACAGTGATCATGCATGGGGTGACTTTCTCATACTTCATGGATTGGCGGATGCAAAAAAACATGCCGCCGCCAATGACGAGTTTTATCGCCACTATACTGAAGGCAAGCTGGATATAAATGCGTATGTACGATTCACTCTCGGACCGGTTTTACATATGCAGATTTCCGCGCTTCAGCAATTGCACACTAAGTTCATGCAGGAATTTATCAGGCCCCTGATATTGCCAGCCGCAAAGGAGTTGATTACCGGTCATCTTGCTCAGGGTGATTATTGCCTGATCATGTCTGCCACCAACGGGTTTATTACCGCGCCAATCGCCAGCGAGTTCGGTGTCCACGAACTGCTGGCCACCGACCTTGAAATAGAAAAAGGTTTCTATACCGGCAGTATCGTTGGCGTACCTTGTTTCCAGTCCGGCAAGGTGATTCGATTGGAACAATGGCTGCGTCGTCAACAAGACAGATTTAGTCTTGCAGACACGGTTTTCTACAGTGACTCTTACAATGATGTCCCGCTGCTTGAGGCAGTAGGGACACCCGTAGCGGTGGATCCTGATGCGAAACTTAGCGCACTTGCGCGGCAAAGGAACTGGAGGGTCATCAGCCTTAGAGAAGGATAGACTGTTTCCCATGCTGAAACCGGCACTGCAAACCAGGATTATTCTCGTCAACGCATTGGCGTTGGGTCTGCTTTTCATTATTGGCGGTTGTGACACCCGGGAAGAATCTTTGCCACGTTCTGACTCATCCTCCACCGCTTCGTCTGCGGCACTTCGCTTTGATCAGGTTCAACTGACTGATGCCGCAGTTTCAGCTCTCCTGGACAACTACTCCCGGCAGATCAGACTGGACCTTGAGCAGGCTATTTCGAGTGCCCAGATTATGAACGACGCGATCAACAGCTTTCTTGCCTTACCTGATATGGAAAATCTTGAAACTCTGCGCCGGCACTGGTTAACCGCCCATAGTGACTACGAGGCCACGGCCTTGCATCGTTACTTTTTCCAGCTGGTCATGGGAATGAATACCAGTGCACTCGACCTGAGCCTGACCCTGGATCGCTTGCAGTATCAGATTAATTATTGGCCGATCCTGCCGGGATACATCGATTATCTCGCCGATTATCCGGACAGTGGCCTGGTAAGTGATATCACCCTGCCGCTCAGTCGTGAAACCCTGATACAGCAGCACGGAACCTATGATCTGTCCGAAGTACTGTTGGGATTTCATCCGCTAGAGTTCCTGTTATGGGGTGAAGTTGCTGCGGAAGGACAAGACGGCAGGCAGGTCCAGGACTATCAGCCGATTCTGGCTTTGACCCTGGAGCAGCAATCAGCAGGCCTGCAGCTTTCACAGCTGATAAACAACCGGCGTCGTCAATTGCTAACCTTGATGGGTTCAAACCTGGTGGAGGATTTGATTGCCGTTCAGCAATTGTGGATTCGCAATGAACCGGCGTTGCGAAACACGGTTGAAATGTCGGGCAGTACCGGAATTATCGCGTTAATCCTTGATGCAACGATAAATATGCTGGTGGAAGAGATTCTCGTCAGGTCATTGTATCCCATGCTGAACGGCGAATTTGATAGCAGTCAACAGTCACCGTTCAGTCACTCAACCGGGAGCGCGGTAATGGCGCAGTTGCAGGGAATCGAGAATCTTCTGACTACGGGCGCGACTGGCAATCTTACAATGGAGTTGATGCTAACCGCGCTTTTACCCGAGTTCCCTGACACGTTCTATATGAACTTCGATGCCAGCAAGGTCTGCCTGACCCTGCTGTATTCTTCTGCCGCACTGTCCAGCGACCCGCAGGTAACAGTGCAGACGGAATTTGAGATTGTTGAATGTATCAACCTGATTTCCAACATGACAAACACACTGGAAAGAGTGAAACAGGTGTTTCGCTGAGAGCACCGCCAGCGTTTCGATCATTCCAGCTGTATCTCGACGATCAGATCATCCGCAATACGCTCCAACTCATTACGCAATCCATCAAGGTCGACATTTTCGGGAACCCGCAGCACTGCCCTGGCACGAAACAGGATGTCAGAGGACATTGGTGCCGGCATACACCCGGTTTCCAGATCCTCAACGTTAACTGCTGACCTGGCCAATGCGCGCGAGACATCCCTGATGATCCCGGGGCGATCATTACCTACAAGATTCAGGGTGATAGTTCGCATCAGCGGGTCATTCGCATACATCTCGACACGCTCAATAACCAGACGCAGGCTGTCCGACAGGGTATTGAGATCGGCAATCAGTTTGTCAGCAGCTTTGTCTGGCACGCTGACCTGCAGGATACCGGCAAACTTCCCCGCCAGTTGCGACATGCTGCTATGCAGCCAGTTGCCTGAGTTGTCCGCTATAACCCTGGAAAGTTTTTCAACCAACCCGGGTTTGTCATCCCCGATGATGGTCAAAACCAGATGAGTTGTCATACCTGCTTCCTTAAAACAGATGGATCTGACGATTCAGCAATTCTTCCATTGATGTCGACTTGAATACAAGGATTGAATCGGCGATCGGTGCCAGTTGTCTGTCGAGATAGAACTGGTAATCAACCGGAGACTGGCGATACTGCCTGGGCTCAGGCCCGTTCACTGTCATAACATACTCGATCCAGCCACCGTTCTCATACAAGGAGGGCAGGCCTCTTTCCTGCCGGATAAGCTCGGCTTTTTTTGCCGCCTGGACATGGGGAGGAATATTTCGCTGGTAGTCCTTTAATTTGCGCCGCAGCCGGCGACGCAGGACCAGTTCATTTTCGAATTTTCCATCAAGTACATCGGCGACGGTCTGCTTGACGAACGCTTCCCAGGGCTGATCCAGAAATATTTTTTCATACAATAACTGCTGAAATTTTCTTGCCAGTGGCGACCAATCGCTGCGCACCGACTCAAGGCCTTTGAAAACCAGATGATAGGAGTCTTTCCCCTGGCCCGGATCGCGAACCAGACCGGCATATCGTTTTTTACTGCCGGTGTCAGCACCTCTGATAGTGGGCATCAGAAAGCGGGAAAAATGCGTTTCAAATTCAATTTCCAGACAGCTGTCCAGATTGAATTCGCGTTTCAGGTTTGCTGTCCACCAATGGTTCAACTGGCTCGTAAGTTGTTTACCGGTCTGGTCTACTTGATCAGCAGTTTCTCCTTCAAGATAGACAAAAAGCGAGTCTGTATCACCATAGATAACCTGATATCCCTGTGCCTCGATAAACGCCTTGCTGTCGATGATTATCTGGTGTCCACGTCGGGTGATTGAACTGACCAGGCGTGTATCCAGGAACCGGCAACCGGTAGTGCCGAGAACTCCATAAAAGGAGTTCATAATGATCTTGATTGCCTGCGACAGAACCTTGTTACCGGTCGCCTTGGCGCGATCCCGGGCCGACCATAGATTGGCTATAAGCTCGGGCAACAGATAATGATGCCGTGAGAAGCGACCGCCGTCGAAACCTGGTATGGCATCGTCTTCGCGCAGTCCAAGCACCAGAGCCAGAGGATCAACATGAAAGGTGCGAATGATGCTTGGATAGAGACTCTTGAAATCGAGCACGATAACATGATCGTAGATGCCAGGAGCTGAATCCATTACATAACCGCCGGGGCTGATATTTTCAACCTGAGTTGTACCCAACGAAGGTGCAACAAATCCTGCCCGGTGCAATCTCGGCAGATAGAGGAAATCAAATGCCGCGACTGAACCACCGTAGCGATTGAGCTCAAGGCCGGTAAGCAAGCTTCGCTCTACCGCAAAGTCCAATAGTTTTTCTTTGACAAAAATATCCCATACCAGCCGGCAATCCTCCAGATTGTATTCTGCCAGTGCTTTTTTATCTTCCCGAAAAAGTCGGCTGATTTCCGCGCCTCGCTGGTCCACGTCGTCCACGAGTTTTCCGCGTCCAAGCAGCTGTTGTGCCACATGGTCCAACGAAAAATTTTCGAACTGATAGGTAGCTGTGCGCATCAACTCTATCCCGTCCAAAGCTACGCGACCGGGAATGGTGACAAAGAAGCGATCATTGCCATCCCTGCTTCGGCGCCAGCTGACAGTCTCTCTGTGACGCCCAAGCTGAAAATCAATGCCGCTGCGCTCACAGCAGCGCTGCAGAAATCTCAAATCAAAGTTGACCACGTTCCAGCCGATCAATACGTCCGGATCGAAATGTTCAATCCAGTCCAGAAATTCATTTATCAGTGTTTTTTCATCAGGCACAAATATCACACCGACGGACGGGCTCGCCTGTTGGTCGTCGCCGATCATGATTACCTTTGACTCATCCTTGTGGAAAACCGCTATCGAATACAGAGTATCGCCGGTGTAGGACGTTTCGATATCGAATGAAACACATTTGAGCCTGGGTCGAAATTCGATCGCGCGTACCGCAGGATTTACAATAACGTTCTCACGCTCTGAAACCGGTGGCGTGAATATCAAACTGACACCGCCGGTTATGAATCTTTCCATGAGATAACGGTCAGCAATATTGATATCCGCCTCATACAACGGAATTCGCTTCGCCTGGATCAGCTCGCGACAATCGAACAATACTCTCAGACTTCGGCAGTAGATTGCTGTAACCGGATCGTGGGAAAAGTTTTTTAGTTGGGTCTCACCAAACCTGATACCACGGTTTTGTGCGAACAGCTGCTTGACTTGCGGTAGACAGTGTGACGGGATAAAACTGACGGCTTCCTGGCCTGTCACCTTCCAGCGCAACGGTCCGGCGGGCGTGGTGATCCAGAATACCAGCTCTATTCCCTGGTCTGTTTCAACACGCTGGCGGGTCAATAAAAAACCATCAATGGACGTGGCAGTCATCCGTACATATCAAAAAGACAGGTGTCTTGAAGGAATGTTGCATTGATCCATTATGCTGCCTGGAGACAGGCAGCATAATGGACAAGAATGGACCAGCGTTGTTACGGTTAGATTCTGACTGTACGCGGGAATTGGGCGAAGTTCTCCCAGTTGCTTATCTTCTCCGGTACTTCGTCTTGCGTAGGCTGTACATGGCCGTTTATATCAGTCGCCCGGGATACTATGGTGTGGTCCCCCGCTGCTGCATTTTCCCAATTGAAATTGAAGAGCTTCCACGAATACTGGCTTGAACGCGGATTGACCTCTGCGGCCTGCCAGGGACCATTGTCAATTTTTACCTCCACGCTTTGCAGTGGAGTACCGTCATTCAGAACAAATCCCTGAATCCGGTGCTGATTGCCCAAGCGCGTCACCCGTACAATCGCCGACTTGAGGTTGATCGTGGTAACGGAATTCTCGACCCACCTTTCCACGCCACCGACGTTCTCACGTTTAAGTGTTACGTAGTCACGGCCCATGAATCTCCCCATGTAACGCGTGCTTTGAACATGGATCTGCGTCAGCCATTTCACATTCGCAACGCCATACCAACCCGGGACTATCAATCGCAGCGGGCGGCCGTGAAACAAGGGCAGGGGTTCGCCATTCATCTCAAACGCCAGCATGTTCTCCGGCCGCATGGCGTCTTCAACAGAAAGGCTGCGGGCAAAGGCTTTTGGTACGTCACGACCGCGGATTTCTTCGGATCCTATATCACCGCCGAAAAATACTATCTCCTTGGCCCCGTCCTGAATGCCGGCTTGTTCAAGCAATGATCGCAGACTGACACCGCGCCAACGCCCATTGCCGATCAGCCCGTTAAAAATTGTTTCGCGATTGCCGCCGCATTCCCACCCGGCATCCATCTCATGCACATCACGATTGCTTATCTGCGAAAGGCTGAGTTCCATGGGATTATCGACCATACCGGTCACTTGCAGCTTGTAGTTCGCGAGATCCAGTTCCGGCTGTCCGTAATGTTGAACGACGTAAAACTGGTCGTCATTGCGGCTGTAGAAGTTGGTAATATTGCGAGTGTCCTGGAAAAAGTTGCCGCCAGGACGTTTTTCGCGGGGCTGGAATGTGTCCGGTACATCAGTGAATGCTACCAATACTTCTCCCTGTGCGAGGGCCGGCATCATCCAGGCCGGAAACGATGCGGCTCCCGCGGCCAGAATTCCTGACCCTAATGCACCCTGCAAAATTTTCCTTCTACCTTTGCTTTCGAGTTTCATGCTATTTCTCTCTTGCCGCTTTTGCGCGCATGTTCTTGTTGGGACATACTCAAAACAGTGCCGCCTACCTTACCACACGGCCTGAACCTGACACTAGGGAAGCGCCAAATAATTGACTCGACAGCAACAAACCTTGAAGATTGCGCCTTTGTTTTCAGGTATGAATATGACGGTAAGCCAAATCAGGGCAGATACCACCGGGCTCAGGATCGACAAGATCTGGAGTCTGCTGACCGAACCGGCAGCATTGGAATCCTGGTTGCAGGCCGACTCGCTGCAGCAATTGGACGAAGGTGATCTGGGGCGGGGCAGTTGCCTGCGGGCGGTCCGCAATCGACACGCCCACGACTACAAGGTCACCTACTGGGAACCGTCCAAAGCGTTTGTGCTGCAACGTCGGTCACCGCATCTGTGTATCAGTTATCACTTTCGCGCCCGGGACGAGCTCGACAAGACCCGGGTTGAGATCACTGTGGAGAACGACAGCTCGGGCTTGTGGCGATGGCTTGCAGCGTTTATTGTCTGGAAGGAAAATCATCGTATGGCGCGGTATATGGAAAACCTGATCGCGACATTGGAACCAGATCCGCAACAGCCTGGCTGAAAGGTGAAATCACCCCGGCATCGATAGTCAGCCAAAGGAAAATTCAATGATCCGGAACGTATTGTCTGCTTTTTTGGTTTCTGCATTTGTTGTCGGTACTGCGGTTGCGCAGGATCCGATTCGGATTGCCTACATTGATCCATTAAGCGGATCATTTTCAGCGACCGGCAACAATGGCCTGCGACAGTTTCAGTTCGCAGTCGAAGAGCTGGTGAATGCAAAAGGTGGTGTCCTGGGTGGCCGCAAACTTGAAATTGTTCCTTACGATAACAAAGCCAACGTGCAGGACTCGCAGCTGCAATTGCGCCGCACCATCAGTGAGGGAATTCATTTTGTGCTTCAGGGCAGCAGCTCAGCCGTCGCTCACGCCTTGTCGGACTCCATTGATCGGCATAACCGGCGCAATCCCGAACAAAGCATTCTGTACCTGAATTACGCGGCAGTGGATCCGGCGCTTACGAACGACAACTGCAATTTCTGGCATTTTCGCTTTGATGCCCACGCAGACATAAAAATGCAGGCTTTGACAGATTTGATTGCCAGCAAGGAAGAAATCAAACGCGTCTATATCATCGGCCAGGATTATTCATTTGGAAAAGCGGTAGCTGAATCTGCTGTAACCATGTTGTCGCGCAAGCGACCGGATATAAGCGTGGTTGGAAATGAGCTGCATCCCATGGAGAGCGTCAAAGACTTTACTCCCTATGTTACCAAGATTGCACAGTCAGGGGCCGATGCCATCATTACCGGCAACTGGGGTGCGGATATGGTCAGCCTGGGAAAAGCGATTACTGACGCCGGCATAAAGGTGCCAGTTTATACCTATTACGCAGCGTTCGATGGCATTACAGCAACTTTGGGAAGTACCGGCAAGGATCAATTCCGTCTGGTTCACGAGGGTCATTTCAATCCTCAACCAACCCAGGCCTACGCAGATTATATTGCCAAATTCAAAACCCTGTACCCGGAGTATGACATCTCCTATCCTCGCACTATTATGGTGATTGAAATGCTGGCAAAGGCGATCGAGGCAGCCGGGAGCGCTGATCCGCTACAGGTGGCGTTGGCTCTGGAAGGAATGGAGTACGTCAATATCCATGGCGAACAGGTCTATATGCGCGCAGCTGACCACCAGCTTTTCCAGCCCGTTCAGATTTCCGTTCATACCGACGAAGGCATTGTCCATGACGCCGATAACTCAGGATACGGGCTGCGTACTGAATTGAGCGTAGCGCTGGCAAACACGCTGGTGGATCATTCCTGCCAGATGAGCAGACCGCGTTAGACTTACTATATGATGTGGAGTTGGCTGGCGTTTGGCACGATATAGGGTGGTATGTGAAGTCCTGGCTCAGTGGCATCGGGTAACTGCATTCACCCAGCAATTTTGTTATGTGTGTTAATTCACAAAATTAAAGAAAAAATCTGTTATTTTCAGTACTTGCTCACATTTGATCGGCAAGTTGAGCGCCCCTGTCCACCAGCAGCGGCATCCATCTCCGCGAACAACGAAGGACCAGAGAAGACCGCCGCATGAGTGAAGTCAGTCAACAAAACATTCTGGCAACAATCCCGGATCCCCGCCCGCTGAGCTTGAATATAGAGAGTCTTGCCCGTGGCATCGACAACTATCACATTGACGTAAATCTGAGCAAAAAGTTTTGCGCCGACGTTGTCAAGACTGTGGATCTGCTGGTTTCTCAATTGGCTATTCCCAATCCCAAAACCTGGGACAACAGCAAACAACTGGATGAACTCCGCGACAAATACGCGGACATGTTGACAGTCCTCATTCACCGCGTTAAGACCGATCTGAAACCCAATGAAATCAGCTTTCTGCAGATGGCTGCCGCCAAGTTCATTATCCGGACCGTCCGTACCAGACTGCAGGACGATCTCGGCAAGCTGGCAACACATACTTCCGCATTGCGTAACAAAGGATCTACAGAGTCATTGGCTTCGGACAAAAAATTATTCTGGCTGCGAAAGAATTCCGAATACATTCTTTTCACTGTCAATAGAACCATTTTTAACCACTTGCATCGCGGTGAGATCAAGCAATTGGCGACTATTCGCAGCCAGCACATGCCTGCCGAGTATCTGGAATTTTCTGAACTCCTGTTTAATCCACTTCTGTTTGCTACTGATCTCAGCGCGTTGCAGCTGTTGATCAGTGAGTATTGTCTGTGGGACCTCAATAGTCATCCCGAAGGATTCCTGCAACTGAATGCTGCCGTTGAAAAACTGTACAGCCAGACTCTGAAAGAACTTCCCGAATTTCCGTTGAAGTCGATCACACAGGGAGATTCCGAACTCGCCGAGATTACCGATGAGTTAGGCGGTTTTGTAGCTTGCCAGCCATTTCTCGGCCAGGTGAAAGACAGCAAGGACCTGCTGGGAGAACAACTAAGCTGGCTGGAAGACCCGGCTGTAGTACAACGGATTTTCAACACTGACCGACACAAAGACGCATTACCTGCCATTCGCAAGGCCAACGGTTTCGCGGCGTGGTGGAGTCGGCGCGGGGAGATCAAGCGACTTGAAAGATTTCTCAAACAATTTGTCAAAATATTGAGAAAGCAAAAAATACTGCCCCAGATTCTTGCTGCATACCAGTTGCGCAGTGCCTGGTCACCCATGCTGGCAAAAACCATGGAGATAAAGACCGCCTGCCTGTTTGTCAGCGGTGCGCTTGGTAACAAGAAGCTGTTGGAGTCATTGGGTCCAGGCCAGAACCCGACCTCGGAACAGCAAAAATTTCTCGAAGAACTCAGAACCAGGGTACAGGAAGAACTCGAGTCAGTTACTACGGATGTTGCGTCCCGCATTCTGGTCGATCTTTGTCGCTATCGGTTGCATTTGAAATACCTTCGACTTTCACACAGGATTTTCAATCGCATCAGTATTCTCAGTAGACAGACTGATATTCAGCTCTCCAGCGAAGCCGGTACGCTTTACCATATGCCTACCAGCAGTGAAATCCAGGACGATGAGGAACGAATCTGCCATCACGCGGTATTGAAAGCCGACGTACGCGGTTCCACCACGGTCACCAATGAACTGCAAAACAAGGGTCTCAATCCTGCATCATATTTCAGTTTGCGTTTCTTTGATCCTATCAACACCTTTCTGGAAACATTTGGTGCCAGAAAAGTGTTTATAGAAGGAGATGCCATTATTCTGAGCTTTCTGGAGTATGAGCACACTCCACAGAATTGGGTTTCAGTTGCCCGCGCCTGCGGTATGGCCAAAGAAATGATTACCATCGTGGCCCAGAGTAACCGTCATTCTACGCAGATGGCCTTGCCGGTGCTGGAATTGGGTATCGGTATCTGTTACTCATCGGATGCACCGCGATACCTGTACGACGATGGCAAACCAATCATGATTTCCGGAGCGATCGGACTGGCGGACAGGTTGTCTTCCTGCTCATGGAATTTGCGTCAGCAGATGCAACCAGGTTTGTTCAATGTTGATGTGTTCCGTTATGCCGAAGGCGAGAAAGGCAAGGGCGAGAAAGGTCAGCATTATGTTCGCTATAACGTCAACGGAATTCTCCTGGACAATACTGCGTTTGAGAAACTCAAGACCGAGATGACGTTCAAGCGCCTGCGACTAAAGTTAAATGGCAAAGAATGTCTGTTTTATTCAGGACAGTATCCAGACTGCCAGGGAAAGAAACACGAGCTTGTCATTCGCGAAGGTCTTGTGGGTTTGTGGAAGAATGAGCACATGGAAGACGATCCTGATTCGGATCAAAAATATTATGAAGTTGTCGTCAATCGAAAAGTAATGTCCCTGGTTCTGGAAATGAAGAACCGGGAGCAGACTACCAGCTGAACAATCAGGAACTCTATTAAAATGCCCCCAGATCGCGAATCCCAGGCCGGTGATTTGCCTGTTCCTGCCGTCCCCGTTGCTTCACTGCCCGCCAGTCAAGGATATCTGCGCAAACTCAGTCATTTCCTTGAGCTCGGCCTGTCGATTCCTGAGCGCAGTGCGCGCGCATTGAGCGCCCTGGCCGGAGGCACAACACTCATCCTGGCTCAGACCTTGATCCCCAGCGCTATCCGGCACAGCAATACTTACCGGTTTACGGTGGGTATGTTTCAGACTTTCATGATAAGAAACGTCGCGGGCATGCAGAATATTCAGACTGATTTTTCGCTTCCGGATGCTTTTTTGCAGCGCAAAGTCCTTGGCTCCGGTTTGGAAGCTGCCGGGCTGTTGACCATGCATTTTTCCCCGGTTTGGGTATTTGCGCTGGCGTCAGATACCGCCCGAGGTAGTCAGGTTTTTCTTAACCGCCTGGTTTTGGTCCTGAAACAGCATGAAGTGATCCCCCAGGACAGCAGTCCACAGTCGATTGAACAGGTTCTGATCGCTATTCAGGACATGGCTGCCAGAGGGGCCGCCGCCTTCGATATGCCCCCCATGTCCCGGGATGAACTAGTTCGGCTCGCCGAAGAGCTACGCCTTTCCACTGCCAATCTGGCATCGCGTTCCGGCGCCATGGTCCCCGATTTTGAAGCGATCTGGAACCAGATCATCGACGTGGCACGAATGGAGAAACTAAGCGTTGAAGAGGTCCTCGGTATTTTGGCGATTAATGCAGGAAAAAGTCGCGGCACAGTAGAAGCGGTCGGAAAGACCGGTATCGCGTTAATGGACGACCTGGTATTGAAGGAGTATCGCGATACGCTTGCCGGCATTCGACAGACCGGGGCCGTCAACTATATAAATACTCACATGGAACCTTTTTTTACTAATGCGTTGTCGCATTTTGATTTCCGTCGACCGACGGTAACCCAGTCATGGTACAGACGCATGCTAGGGCGCTTCAGATTAAGTCTATGATCAGAAGCTCCCGAAGCCGATTCACTTCGTTTTCCAATCGGAATTAATCCACGGTTCCTGATTTCCGTGGGGAAATTTTCAGTTACAAAGAACTGAAACCTGCATGAATGCCGGGTTTTCCCGGCCTTTCCCGAAAAAGCTTCCATAAAAATTATTCTGTGCTAGGGTGAAATCCGGGTTATCGCGGGACGCGAACCGTTTTTTAGCAGAATGGACTACGAAATTAACCTGGTCTTTCCCTATTCAATCTTCATTCAATCTTCACAGAGCCAAGCATGAGACAAACTATTTCAAAATTTTCACCCATTACGATCAGTGTAAAAAAGAATATTCGCCTGCGGCGCCTGAACAAGGGCTACTCGATGAATGAGGGCGCCAGGTTGCTGGGGGTGTCCCGCAAGCAACTTGAAGATATTGAAACCGTAAGAAATTACGGCTGCCACCTGGACCTTGAGCTGTTGGCAAAAATCAAGGTGATTTACAGTGTTTCACTGGATGAACTGGTGGGAGAACTGCCGGCGGATTATTACTCTGACTATTTCATCAGGCCGCGTAAAAAACTGACTGGCAAATCCTGATCCGGGCTTGGCCTTGTCCTGATTTTCATGCCGGGAAGGTGCCTGCGTGCCTCCCGGATTCCGGTTGTAATCCCCATCTAATGCGTCGCCCGGCCGGGTTTTCGTGTATACTGTCGCGCTTTTGACCTGATCCCGAAGTAGGAAACCA
>JBBDXV010000334.1:0-2733 GCA_040902165.1 Pseudohongiellaceae bacterium | reverse complement strand
CATTGAATCTGGCCGGGTAACTGAGCAGCCTCATCTTTCCCACTCCAAGATCACGCAGTATCTGTGACCCGGTACCGATTGTGAGATCATTGCGCGAGCGTACCGACCCGGTTCGATCGCTGTCCAACGCCAGATCGATACTGTGATTGATGTCTTCCGCGTATTCACTGCCGGTCAGCAATACTGCAACGCCTTTGCCTTCGTCGGCTATTTTTTCCAGCGCCCTGCTGAATGACCAGCTGGTGCCTGAGGCATTCATGGCCTGGCAGATGTCCCGCAAAGTGTTGGGAATATGAACCCGCACCAGCACCGGATCATTTGGCTGGATTTCGCCCATCGTGAACGCCAGATGCGTGGCACCGCTTATGGAATCTATATAGGTATGCAGGTTGAAGTTGCCGAATTCGGTCGGCAGCTCCCGCGTTCCCTGGTGGGTGACCGTATGTTCATGCGCGATGCGATAGTGAATCAGGTCAACGATGGTGCCAATCTTGAGCCCGTGTCTGGCGGCAAATTTCTCCAGATCGGCGCGTCGTGCCATGGAACCGTCTTCATTCATGATTTCGACTATGGCTGCTGCCGGAGAATAGCCCGCCAAACGTGCCAGGTCGCATCCGGATTCAGTATGGCCGGCACGGCGCAACACGCCACCTGGCTGGGCCATGATCGGAAATATGTGACCAGGTTGAACGATATCTTCTGCACGACTGTCCCGTGCTACCGCCACCTGTATGGTGCGGGCACGATCAGCAGCGGAGATACCGGTAGTAACGCCGGTCGCGGCTTCTATAGAGACGGTAAAACTGGTATTGAACGGCGTGCCGTTCTGACTCACCATCAACGGAAGTTTCAGGTATTCGCATCGCTCTTTGGTAAGGGTCAGACAAATCAGTCCCCGGGCATTGGTGGCCATAAAGTTGATGTCTTCCGTACGCACGCATTCCGCCGCGATGATGAGATCACCCTCATTCTCGCGATCCTCATCATCCATCAACACCACCATTTTGCCCTGGCGAATGTCGTCGATTATTTCCTGCGTCGTATTCAAATGCATTGTCAGACTTCCACTAATGTTCGCTATCGTATTCTGAAGCTTCAGTATTTCGTTCCTGGTTTGGCTGCGTCATCGCCGAGCATGAGGCGCTCCAGATAACGGCTGATCTGATCCACTTCAAGGTTTACCTTCTGACCCGGACGGTAATGTTGTATAACCGTTTCCGTCCGCGTATGCGGAATGATATTGACAGCAAATTCAGTTCCATTCACCGCGTTAACCGTCAGGCTCACTCCATCAATACAGATCGATCCTTTGATCGCGATATAACGAGCCAGGTTGGCCGGTACAGTAAAATTCATTCTGATACTGCCGCCTTCGGTCTGCATAGCCTTCAACTCGCCAACCCCGTCGACGTGACCGCTGACCAAATGGCCACCCAGTCTGCTCATCGGGGTCAGGGATTTTTCCAGATTTACGGCACTGCCCATTTTCAAACTGCCGAGCGTTGTCAGGTTCAGGGTTTCCTTTGACACATCGGCCTGAAACTGGTCAGTGCCGAGTGTTACCACTGTGAGACAGGCACCGTTGACCGCAATACTGTCGCCGATACCTACATCAGAGAGATCCAGTTTCCCGATACCAATTGTCAGGCGGGTTTCGTTCTGATGTTGTGTCTGCGCGCGAATCTCTCCCAGCGCTGCGATAATTCCGGTAAACATATCAGGCTTTTCCTGGTCTTGCCGTAATGCGGATATCCATACCTGTTTTTTTCAGATCGATAATTTCCAGCGGCAGTTTTTCATCCATTGAATTGATGACGGGCAAATACATCAACGGCAATCCATGCTGCCCTAACAAACTGGCGCCGATGTAGATCACCAGCTCGTCTACCAGGCCTTCCGCAAGCCACGCGCCACATACGGTCGGGCCTGCCTCCAGCAGCACTTCGTTGACCTGGTATTGCGAGGCCAGCGATTCTAGCACAGCGCCGGGATTAACTCCTGTCCTGCCCGGCGCGACATTGATAACCGCAACATTCGCCGGGAAATGCACGCTTTTGGAATTCGCCGAGTAAAGCAATACCTTTCCGGGTGCAAACAACAGACGTGCTGCCGAAGGTGTGCGCAGGGAGGAATCCAGTACCACACGCAGAGGCTGGCGACCCAGCGCAAAGGCGTTGTGTTCGATTTCAGTTTCGTTCAATTGCAGTTCGGCTGCGCGCAGAGTCAGGGATGGATCGTCTTGCAGAACCGTGTTGATGCCGGTAACGATCGCGCAGCTTTCGGCGCGCAGTCGCTGTACATCACTGCGCGCCTCCGGCCCGGTAATCCATTTGCTCTCGCCACCGGCGGCCGCTGTCCGACCATCCAGGCTCATCGCCAGTTTGCAACGCACAAACGGTTTTCCGAAGTTGAAACGTTTGAAGTAGCCGCGATTGATCGCACGGGCGCGCTGATCAAAGTCCTGCAGGTGAAACACTTTGATACCGGCCTGTTCCAGCTGTTGCACGCCGCTGCCGGACACCTTCGGATTCGGGTCCACCGCGGCAATGATGACGTTTTTCACTCCAGCCTTTATCAGGGCATCACTGCAGGGCGGGGTTTTGCCATGGTGGGAGCAGGGTTCCAGAGTCACATAGACAGTGCTGCCCCTGGCCTGTTCGCCAGCCTGCGCCAACGCGATGATTTCGGCATGCGCCTGACCCGGCACCTGGTGCCAACCCACACCGACGATTT
>JBBDXV010000333.1:0-2743 GCA_040902165.1 Pseudohongiellaceae bacterium | reverse complement strand
CACCAGCATCCAAACGAAAGCTACTCGTAAGTTGTATTCTCACTGCAATAGCAAGCAATGCTGCTATTGCACAAGACCGCGTGCAGGAAGTCGAAGAAATTGTAATTACCGGGTCAATGATTCGTGGCACTCCTTTAGATGCGCCGTCCCCGGTTCAAATCGTGGACCGCAGCTCGATCGAGCAACAGGGAGCAGCGCAAATTTGGGACGTCATCAAGAATCTCAACATCAACGCTGGATCAACTACCAACACAAATCCCAACGTTGGTGACGGCATCACCGCCACTACCTCCAACATCAATCTGCGTAATCTGGGGACTAATGCAACCTTGACATTGATTAATGGCAAGCGTGCGACACCGGTTGCCGGAGCGACGAAGGACGGCAGCGAATATGTCGATCTAAACACCATACCGATGGTAATGATTGAGCGCATGGAAATACTCACCGACGGCGGCTCAGCGCTCTATGGGTCTGACGCAATCGCTGGCGTGGTGAATGTAATTATGCGCACCGACTTTGAGGGCTTTGAACTTTATGGTGATGTGCAGTCCATCGAGGGTGTAAGTAATGCCATGGACAGTACTGCCAGCGCCATCTGGGGATGGACCAGTAATGATCAACGAACACATCTGGTACTTGCCGGAGAATATTTCGATCGCGACGAGACTTCTGCAAAGGCTTCGTCTCTTTACGATTCCAATACCCGGGTTACTGGTTCTACTGGTAACTACGTCATTCTTCCCGGCTTCGGATTTACTCCAAACCCGACCTATATCAATCAGGAGTTGACTGCAATCAGGAATGCGGCCGGTGCCACTGGCCCGGTCTATACCGACCCGCTCTGCAGACAGCTGGGATTTGACTACGGCACCCGGAATAGTCGGAATATAAGCCCGACAGGGGCCTGTCAGGCAGATCATATTGATTATGAATTCCTCGCCCCCGGCGAAGAGCGAATTTCATTTGTGGCGTCTTTCACTCACGAATTAAACGACAATGTGGAGCTGTATTCAGTTTTACAATACATGGATCAAGAAAACCTGCGCAGTGACAATGGATCAGTGAGTTTGACTGGTCTTGGGCCTTTCACATTGCCACCTTATGGCACCTCGACACATCCAGTTGGTTCTGGCGCACAGCTTGGTGCTTTCGCCGCTGTTGCCGGCAATAGCATTCCTGTCATTACCAATGCACCGGTATCCGCCGCCAACGGCGGTCCTGGCGTGCCGAACATGGTCACATTCGAATCGAACATTCCGTTTCCCGGCAACCGGGGCCTTGAAACAAACAATAATCGTTATGACTCGGCGCAATTTGGGATCAGGGGCGATGTCCAATTCATCGACCGAGAGCTTGAGTATGATGTCTCTTATTCCTGGGGCCGCAGCGACGTATTGCGCATGGATGAGGTGCAGATGCGCAATCGAGCCGAGCTGGCGATGAACGGTCTTGGTGGACCCAATTGCACACCTAATGGCATCCCCGACCTGAATCTGGATTTGATTCCCTATTGGCAGATATTCGGGCCGACTGTGTTCCTCGAGCCACAGGAGGGATTTGTCTGGAATTTAAGGGAAAGTGCTTCCTACGCCTTGACCAGCAGCAATCAGGGCCAGGGTGGCTGTCAATTCTTCAATCCCTATCTGACCCGGATGACCAATCCCGCACTGGACAATAGCGATGAGTTGATTGATTGGATATTACGCAGTGTACCCATCTCTGACAGGACCAATACCATGGCGGTCATTGATGCGTCGGTGTCAGGTGACTTGTTTGAGTTGCCGGGTGGTACTGCTGCGTTTGCATTGGGTTATCAAAATCGTGTACAGGACTTTGAATCCAGAACCTACGATCTGGTCAAACCTGGTCTGGACGCAATCCTTAACTATGGTCCTGGTGTTACTGGAGCAAGAGAACGTCACTATGTCTCCAATGACAACAACTATGGCGGTCATATAACCCTGCCCTACGACAATCATCGCAACGTGGATGCTGTGTTTATGGAATTATCTCTTCCATTTATAGAGAACGTTGAGACCCAGGTTGCAGTGCGTTATGAAGATTACGGCGGTGGTATTGGCAGCGAGGTAAGTCCCAAAATTGCCGCCAGCTGGCGACCCATAGAGGAGTTGTTGTTGCGCTCGTCCTACTCACAGTCTTTCAGGGCGCCTAATGCCAGCATTATCTATAACGGTCAGGGTACCAATTCCTTCACTTATACAGATCCGCTGGCCAATCCGCTGGTACTTGCCGGCTTACTGCCTGCCACCGACGAGAATGCCGTACCTATCGCCACTCTTTCCAATCCACAACCAAGTCCGAATATCGGTAATGAGTATGCGGATACTTTCAATATTGGATTTCGATGGACTCCCTCAGGCCGACTGGACGGAGTCAGTGTAGGCATGGATTTCTGGCGTTTTGAATTCAGCGACCGCGTCGTCGCGCAACCCCCTTCGGAAGTTGTTGCGCCACAGATCGCGTTATTCAATACAGTGGTCACCAATCCAGCCAATTACGTCACCCGCGCCTCCCTCGCCAGCAATGCGGCAATTCCATTTGTGCCTTGTGATCCAGTGGCACTGGCGGCGCAGTTTGGGCCTAACTCGGCTGAACGTCGAGGCTGCTACGTTGATCCGCGTACCTGGTTGGTACCAGAAATTAACAGAAACTATGAGACCGGTGATCCCAATACTATGAATTTGGCAGCCGTGAATGCGGGCAACATCACCACTGATGG
>JBBDXV010000332.1:0-2768 GCA_040902165.1 Pseudohongiellaceae bacterium | reverse complement strand
CGCGGTATCGCACTCGGCGGCAAGTTTGCCGGCTATGAGTATCCGGAAGGCATGAATGCGTTTTCCAAACTGTCAGTGGATCGTCTTGCCGGCAGCGGCCTGATCGGAGTTTTTAACGATCCGCGTCATAATGGCACACCGCCTGGTCTGTCGGTCGCCATGATTGAAATTGAACTGGATGTCGAAACCGGCAAATTTGAAATCAAGGATCTGGTCAGCATCGCCGATTGCGGTACGGTCGTGCATCCGCAGGGTCTCGCGAACCAAATGTATGGCGGCGCTACCTGGGGTGTCGGCCTGGCTGGATTCGAGCGTAATTTATATGATCCACAAAACGGACTTCCCGCCAGTACCGGCTACTGGCAGAGCAAGGTGCCCACCATACTGGACGTAGCCCCGCAAACCAGGGTCGGCTGGGTCGATCTGCCAGACCCGGAAAACCCGGTTGGTGCCCGCGGTATCGGTGAACCGGCACAGGGTTGTGTCGCTGCAGCACTGGCCTCGGCATTTTACGATGCCACTTCCGGCCACATGTTCAACGCGGCGCCGGTTACCGCTGACATGATCATCAATCATTTTGCAGGTACCTCCGAATCCGCGAAGGGCCTTGCACAAAACAATTTCAGAGGTTGATATGGTAGCCACTTCTCACGATGTAATGCCCGATATTGATCTTTATCAGCCGACTGATGAAACCAATGCGCTGGCGCTCGCCGCCTCGCTTGGCAGGGATGGCTGGTTGCTGGCCGGCGGTCAGGATACTTTCGGCTGGTTAAAGGACCGCAACAAGCACCCGTCGGCGATGATCGAATTGACCAAAGTAGACGCCTGGAAGGGAATTCGCGAAACCGCTGACGGCATTGAAATCGGTGCTCTGACAACTCTGACCGAGATCGCCAACAGCGGCCTGATTCAATCGCGCTACAGTGTTCTGTCATCTGCTGCCGGCAAGGTGGCAAGTCCGCAAATTCGCAATGTCGGAACCCTGGGCGGCAACCTGTGTCAGGATGCGCGCTGCTGGTATTACCGTCGTGGACTGGATTGTTATCGTGCCGGTGGCAACCTGTGTTATGCCGACGCACCAGAGAGTCTCAATCGCGAACACGCCATTTTTGATCAAAGTCGTTGTGTAGCAGTTACCCCTTCTGACACGGCACCGGCACTGGTTGCACTGGATGCCACCATGGTCATCAGCAGTGAACGCGGACAGCGTACTGTTGCAGCGCAGGACTTTTTCGTCGGTCCGGCGGTAGATATCGTCAATATGACTGTGCTGCGCCCCGGTGAAATTCTCACTGCGGTGCGTATTCCGAGCACCTGGGCCGGCGCCGAGTTTTATTTTGAGAAAGTTGCCGACCGTAATGTCTGGGACTTCGCTCTGGTGAATATCGCCGCGGCAATAAAAGTATCAGGCGGCACCATTGAAGATGCGCGCATTGTCTGCGGAGCTGTTGCCTGTGTTCCCCAGCGTCTGACCAATGTCGAACGTGCGTTGCGGGGGCAGACCCGATCTGAGGAGACCGCGAATCAAGTCGCAGCGATCTCCACCGAAGGTGCGCGACCATTGAACTACAACCATTTCAAACTACCCTTGATGGAAAATCTGGTCAAGCGTGCGGTGCGAGGTTAGTCGGCGAAAGCCCGGCTGGATTTGAGTAGTAACCAATAACAAAAGAGGGAAATACCGTGGATGATATAGTCCGTTATAAACGGGATGTATGGGGAGAAGAAGTAATTCTGGGGGTTTCCTGGGATTTGCTCTGGGTAGTAGCGGTGGCGATACTGATTTTGCTGGCGGCGCATGCAGTCATCATGGCAGTGCTGGCCAACAGGAAAATGGACAAGCCGACTTCCTCAGGCCGTCGTGTCAGTCGACATGATGTATTTGATCGGGCCTTTCACTGGATCATGGCCGCTAGCGTATTTGCCCTGGTAATCACTGGAATTGCACCGATTATCGGTGTACGGATCGCCTGGCTGGAAATCCACTGGATTTCCGGATTGATTCTGACCTTCGTGGTAGTGGCGCATATTATTCGCGCCAGCTTCTGGCAGGATTTCAAATCAATGATCCTGATGCCAAAAGACTTTGGCGAACCGTTTGACTCCGCCAAGAAGCCCGGAAAGTATTCATTCGAACAGAAAGGCATGCATTGGGCCATGACCGTAGTGGTGCTGGCGGTAATTGTTACCGGCATGATCCTGTTCCTGCAGCTTGATACGCCATTCTGGGATCGAACCAACAGTATGCCGGAGAATCAGCTGGGACTCATGTTCCTGCTGCATGGTCTTGCAACCCTGGCGATGATTGCGTTGATGGCAACACATATCTACTTTGCGCTGCGACCGGAGAAGATTTTCTATACTCGTTCGATGGTGACGGGATGGATATCTGAAGCAGAATTGACGGCCAATCATGATCCGGCCAAGTGGTCTCCCAAAGAAGCTGAATAGGAACTGCTGCGTTTGTCATAACTTCGTTAAAAGTCATTTTTGGTCGGTCACATACAAACCGTATGCTCCCCTCCAAAAATGACTTTTGCCTCGTTCTGACTGCGCTCGCGACGGTTCGAAAACACCGTGAGAAATTTCTATATTAATCGAACAAACCTAATCAGACGAAAAGAGAATCAAAGCGGGATTGAAGACGATATTGAATCCGGTTGGATCGGTAAACTTCAAAAAGCGAAATTCCGCACCTAAAGAGAATTGCCAAAGTGATTGAAGACGATATTGAAACCATTGAATCCGGTTATGAATTTCTGCTG
>JBBDXV010000331.1:0-2773 GCA_040902165.1 Pseudohongiellaceae bacterium | reverse complement strand
TCCCGCCCTTCGGCCATGAGTTTGCCGAAATGGCCACGGCTGCCGGTGAGGACCACAGTCTGCTGGTCGGCCTGCAACCGGGCAGCAAGGAAATGACCGATCCTGAAGGTTATGCCCGCATGCGCGCCTTCCGCGAACCGTTTATCGAAATCCACGAGCTGTCCTTTTTCGCGCTGCTGTTTGCCATTGCCCTGCATATTCTTGCGGTGGTAGTCACGGAAGTGAAAGAACGCAACGGCATCATCTCGGCGATGTTCACCGGCAGCAAGGTACTGGACAAGAAACCGGAGGATTGAGCGTCCGCCGTTACTCTCCCACCTCGATCCGGTCGACATTCTGGAAGCCTCTGGGCAGTTTGTTCCCTCTCCTGCCCCGCTCACCGCGATAATGCTCCAGGTCCTGCGGTCGCAGATTGTGATGCCGTTTGCCGGCATGCACCGTGAGCGCCTGGTCCGGAGTCAGTACCGCCAGCGACACCACAAACTCCACTCGCTCAGCGACCCTGCCGGATGGTATGCCTATAATCTTGTTGCCTTTGCCCTTTGCCAGTTTCGGCAGTTCACTCAATGGAAACAATAACATTCGTCCCTCGTTGGTAATGGCAACAATCAAATCCTTGTCATAGTCGTTCACCATCACGGCAGGCAAAACCTTCGATCCTCTGGGCAGGCTCAACACTGCCTTGCCAGCCTTGTTCTTGCTGACCAGATCCCCGAGCCTGGCGACGAAACCGTAGCCCGCGTCTGAAGCAATCAGTATTTCATTTTCTTCCGGACCAATAAGCGCCGCTTCGAAAGTCGCTCCTGACGGCGGGTTCAGTTTGCCCGACAGTGGTTCACCCTGACCTCTTGCGGACGGCAGAGCGTGGGCAGGCAGTGAATAGGCGCGGCCCGTGGAATCCATAAATACTGCCTGCTGATTGCTCTTGCCTTTGGCAGTGAGTTTGAGTTTATCCCCGGATCTATATTGCAGAGTTTCGGCATCCACGTCGTGACCCTTGGCAGCCCGCACCCAGCCGGCATGCGACAGTATGATGGTCACCGGTTCGGTAGATATCAGCTCCACTTCGCTGAAGGCGGAAGCCTCCGCGCGATGGATGATGGGGGATCTGCGATCGTCCCCGAATTTCTCCGCATCGTCTATCAGCTCTTTTTTGATCAGGGTTTTCAGTCTGGCGCCTGAGCCTAATAACTGCTCGATGGTCTTGCGTTCATCTGCCAGTTCTTTCTGTTCGGCTTTGATCTTTACTTCTTCAAGCTTTGCCAGATGCCGCAATTTCAATTCCAGGATGGCTTCGGCCTGGATATCGGAAATATTGAAGCGCTTCATCAATACCGGTTTGGGTTTGTCCTCGGCACGAATGATCTTGATGACTTCATCAATGTTCAGGAACGCAATCAACAATCCGTCGAGGATATGCAGTCGCGCCAGAATCTTGTCCAGGCGAAACTGCAGGCGTTTTTTCACCGTGTCGGTGCGGAACTCCAGCCACTCTTTCAACAGGGTGACGATATCTTTCACCGCCGGACGTTTGTTGGTCCCGATCATGTTGAAGTTGACGCGGTAGCTCTTTTCCAGATCTGTAGTGGCAAACAGATGTGACATCAGTTCGTCTGTATCGATACGGTTGGAGCGGGGCACGACCACGATTCGCGTCGGGTTCTCATGATCAGACTCGTCGCGCAAGTCCACGACCATCGGCAATTTCTTTTTCTGCATCTGGGCGGCAATCTGCTCCAGCACTTTGGCGCCGCTCACCTGATAAGGCAGGGCATTGATGACGATGTCGCCCTGCTCCACTGTGTAAGTGGCGCGGGCTTTCAAAGATCCGCGTCCGGTTTCATAAAGAGCCAGCAATTCTTCCCTGGGCGTAATGATTTCTGCCTCAGTGGGAAAATCAGGTCCCTTGATGTGTTTGCACAGGTCATTGATTGTCGCTTTAGGGCTGCCCAGCAAATGAATGCAGGCACTGACCACTTCCCGCATGTTATGGGGTGGAATGTCGGTGGCCATACCGACGGCGATGCCACTGCCGCCATTGAGCAATACGTTCGGGACTCTTGCTGGCAGCAGTTCCGGTTCGTCAAGGGTGCCATCAAAATTGGGTTTCCAGCCTACTGTGCCCTGCTCCAGTTCTGCCAGCAATAACTCGGCATAGGGTTGCAACTTGGATTCGGTGTAGCGCATGGCGGCAAAGGATTTGGGATCATCCGGTGAGCCCCAGTTGCCCTGACCGTCCACCAGCGGATAGCGATAACTGAATGGTTGAGCCATCAGTACCATGGCTTCGTAGCAGGCACTGTCGCCGTGCGGATGAAACTTGCCTATCACGTCCCCTATGGTTCTGGCGGATTTCTTGAATTTGGCAGAAGACTTCAATCCCAGTTCGGACATGGCGTAGACGATGCGCCTTTGTACCGGTTTCAGTCCGTCGGCAATGTGGGGCAGTGCCCGGTCATTGATGACGTACATGGAATAATTGAGATAGGCCTGCTGGGAGTAGTGCTTGATGGCGATCTGTTCTTCGCCGCTTTCACTTATGGTTATCTGGTCGGTCATGGTGGTGGCCTGTTCGTTAATCTAACTATTTCTTGCTGATCGTATCTTATTAAACTGAAGTGCCTGATTGTTTGCTATTCGGGTCTCGTGACAGGAGCGCTTGACAGTAATCTATTCGGCGAACGTAGACGTACGGCCCAGCCGCCCATCACAGATGGGCGTCGTTCGGCTGCGCATAAAGCTTCGCTTTATCGGCGCTTGCCTCACCCCTGTA
>JBBDXV010000330.1:0-2775 GCA_040902165.1 Pseudohongiellaceae bacterium | reverse complement strand
CGCTGCAGGAGTCGGTTATCTATATCAATACGCTGATGGTCGCAGTAGGCGCGGCCTATACGCTCAAGCAGGACGGCCATGTGCGAGTGGATGTTTTCTATGGCCGCCTGTCGGATCGCGGCAAGGGCATTGTGAATATCCTCGGCACGGTGATCCTGCTGTTGCCGGCCATGGGTTATATCGCCTGGGTGAGCTGGGACTATGTGTCGGTGTCCTGGCAGATTCGCGAACGCTCGGCGGAGAACAGTGGTCTGCCGTATGTCTATCTGCTCAAGTTCGGCATTCTGTTGTTGTGTGGTTTGTTGATCTTGCAAGGTGTGGCTGAACTGCTCCGCAATATTTCCATCCTGCGTCGGGATCGCTGAACCGATGGCTACGCTGTCATTGCTTCTCTTTGTAGTCATCTGCCTGGCCCTGATGATGGGTTATCCGGTGGCGTTTACACTTGCAGGTGTGTCTTTGTTGTTCGCCGGTCTCGGGGCAGTGCTGGGTGTGTTCGATGCGGCCTTTCTTACTGTTATTCCGAATCGCATCTACGGCATCTTCATCAACCAGAATCTGTTGGCAGTGCCGCTGTTTGTGTTTATGGGGGTGATGCTGGAGAAGTCGAGACTCGCGGAAGAGCTGCTCGACAATATGTCGCGCGTGTTTGGTCGCTTGCCTGGCGGACTGGGAATTTCGGTGATCGTGGTCGGGATGCTGCTGGCGGCCAGTACCGGTATCGTCGGTGCGACTGTCGTGACGATGGGTGTGCTGTCTTTGCCATCGATGCTGAAGGCCGGATACAAGCCGTCGTTTGCCTGCGGGACTATTTGTGCCACCGGCACCCTGGGCCAGATCATTCCTCCTTCTATCTGTCTGGTGCTGCTGGGCGAGGTGATTTCCAATGCCTATCAGCAATCGCAACTGAACAGTGGTGTGTTCCGCCCGGAAGTCGTGACCATCGGCGATCTGTTTGCCGGGGCGATCGTGCCGGGGCTGATTCTCGTGCTTCTATATATAGTCTATGTCTGGGTGGTGGCGCTGGTGAAACCGGAGGTGGCGCCGCCGGCGCAGTTCATTGCGAAGCCGGATGAACATATTGTGATTGCTGCGCTCAAAGGCTTGTTACCGCCGGTGCTGTTAATGGTCGCGGTGCTGGGTTCCATTCTCGGCGGGCTCGCGACACCAACGGAAGCGGCCAGTATTGGTGCGATTGGTGCTTCGCTGTTGGCGCTGTTCAAACGGCAGCTGACTTTTTCAGTGTTGCAGAGTGTGTCGATCGAGACAATGAAGATCACCGCGATGGTGTATCTAATATTGATAGGCGCGGCGATTTTCTCTTCTGTGTTTCGCGGCTTTGGCGGCGACATCCTGATCGAGGATTTTCTTACCAGTTTGCCTGGCGGTACGTTCATGGCAGTGTTCCTGGTGATGGCGCTGGTGTTTCTGCTCGGCTTTATTCTGGATTTTATCGAGATCACCTTCATGGTGGTCCCGATTGTCGGGCCGGTGCTGCTGGCGATGGGGATCGACCCGGTCTGGCTGGGGATCATGCTGGCGATCAATCTGCAGACTTCGTTTCTGACGCCGCCGTTTGGTTTCTCGCTCTTCTATCTGCGAAGTGTCGCGCCTGCTTCTATTAATACTGCGGAGATTTATCGCGGAGCAATTCCCTTTGTACTTATTCAGCTGGGGTTGTTGCTGCTACTATCGCTGTGGCCGGCATTGGCCACCTGGCTGCCTTCGGTAATCTGATCTTTCGGAATGTCTTATATGTCTAAACAAGATGATATGGATCGCGAACCGACACCCACCGGTGAACTGGCCTTGCAGACTCTGGCGATGCCGAAAGACACGAACGCCAACGGCGATATCTTCGGCGGCTGGCTAGTGTCGCAGATGGACCTGGCAGCGGGCATCAAGTCGAAGCAGGTGACCAAAGGGCGCTCGGTCACGGTGGCGATAAAGAATGTGAATTTTCTGTATCCGGTGAGCGTGGGTTCCACGGTCACCTGTTATGCAGAAGTGGTCGAGATAGGCCGCAGCTCGGTGCATATCAATATCGAAGTGTGGATTGCGCACTTCAGCAATGACGACAAGCCGCGCAAGGTAGCCGAGGGCCTGTTCGTTTTCGTCGCGATCGACGACAAAGGCCGCACCCGCCCCATCCCCAAATAAAATCAAGGGGTCAGTTTCAGTAGGGTCAGAGGTAACTGAAACAGATCAGTTGCCTCCGACCCCACTGAAATTCAGTTACCTCTGACCCTACTGAAACTGACCCTACTGAAAAAGTTCATTGGAGGTTGCGGGCTTCGATGTAGGCATCTTCTGCGATGCTGTGGTAGGCGGACACGCCTTCCAGGAATTTGCTCCAGGATTCATAGACCCGGCGGGTGGTTTCATCGGTGGCGGCAAGTTCTGCGACCACATCGTTGGACAGGCGGCGGAATTCGCGCAGCACATCATCCGGCAGGCGGCGAATCTCGACATTGTGTTCATTCACCAGCGTCTGCAGCGCTTCGTTGTTGCGGGCAGTGAGTTCGTCATAAACACGCTGGTTCATTACTTCGGCAGCGGCGAGCAGAATTTCCTGCAGGTCGGGCGGCAGCGCTTCAAATGCGGTCTTGTTAAAAGTGGTTTCCAGCGAGGAGCCGGGTTCGTGCCAGCCGGGGTAATAATAGTAGCGCGCAACGGTGTGGTAGCCAGCGGCGAGATCGTTATAGGGGCTGACAAACTCAGTGGCATCCAGCGCGCCGGTTTCCAGCGACGTGAACACATCGCTCACCTGCATCG
>JBBDXV010000329.1:0-2775 GCA_040902165.1 Pseudohongiellaceae bacterium | reverse complement strand
CGACGCAGTTTCTGTCTGTCATCGCCTCTTAACAACAGTTCTACGGCAATCCACAACTTGTCCGGAAACAATCGCTGCAGCCAGGTGAGCTGGGAGGCAATGGCCTCCGGTGCCCGGGACAGATCCGGAATCCACAGGGCCAGACACTCATTCGGCAGATTGGCTTCCACCATGGTCCGGTCGATGCGGTACTGCCCTTTGGGTGCTTCGCGGCGTGCACAGGTGATCAGATGGGAAAGCTGGCCGTAACCGGGGCGGGAGGTGGCGAGGAGGACGATCCTGAAACCGATGCCGGTGCATCCTTTGTTACGCGTTTGAACCCCCACGGCATTTTGGGGTTGTGCAGATTCCTCTGTGAGCGTAAATTCGCTGCCAATAATGAGTTTGACGGTTTTGGATTTGGCGGCAACATAGCCCCGCACCACCCCTGCCAAAGAGCACTCATCCGTCAGGGCAATCGCGCTGTAACCCAGAGAATTAGCGGTCTCTACCAGTTCTTCCGGAAAGGAGACGCCACGCAGGAAGGTGAAATTGGAGGCGCAGTGAAGCTCTCCGTAAGGAGGCGGTTGGGTCGTTCCAGGTGCTACGGAGACAACAAGACACCCGGATTTATCAATGGAATCGAGAGGCACGATAAGCTGGAATGATACTGTTTTTTTATACAGTATTTATGATCAGCCTATTTGTCAATTCACCAGGAGGACATACCGTGAACAAGAAGGCTATTCACCCAGGCTTACTCACATTGATTTTTTTAGTTCTTGCCAGTTGCGGTCCTCAAAAACCATGCAATGAACCCCCGTTCTATTGTCTGGATCCGGTAGATGAGCAGATAGCAATCGATTATTACGGCGGATCGCATCCTGCACGGGCCGACATTATTTCCAACGATGAACTGCTACAACTTTTCCGCGCCCGGGATTTCACTGCCATCGAATCCTATTTCAAGGATTTCAATACCCGATTCAACAACGGAGAAATTCCGGAAGGTCTCTATAACGATGTATTCAACGAAGATAATTTCTATGAATTTTCCCTGAGCGACAATCAACTTTTTGATCAATGGGCAAACGAAAATCCAGCCTCCAGTATCGCCCATGGCATACGAGGACTCTATTATTATCATCTCGGCTGGAAAATACGCGGTTCAGGATGCGCCGGTTGTCTACCAGATGCACGATGGAACCTGGTCAACGACAACTTTGACACAAGTTTAAATGCGCTGGAGAAATCAATAGAACTGGACCCATATTTTCAAGCTGTGTATTACGCTCTGATAGGAATCGCGAGAGTTCTTTCGCAACCGGAAGTCGAAATCAAATATTACGAACTGGGAATAACCAATTTTCCTGCATCATTCGCCATAAGAACCCACTTTATGAATGGACTACAGCCACGGTGGGGCGGCTCCTATGAAGCCATGCGAGAATTTGCATTAAGTACTTACCCCATTTGGGAGCAAAATCCTCGCATGAGAGCAATTTTGAATTACGAGGAAGCAGACAGAGGGACAACTTTTCGATTGGACAATGAATTCGAACTGGCAACCGAAGCTTATACCAATTCGCTGTATCACGGAATAATCGGCGGGTTTCTGGAAGAACGGGCAAGTATGTATCTACGGGACGGTAATCGCTTTGGATACACAGAAGATTTCCGTAAATTAATTCAACTGAATCCGAGTGATCATCCAACCGCCTGGATGTATATTGCAATCGAAACCTATGAGAGAAGTGGTGGCGAAAGAGCCTGGGACGAATTTGTTCAAGCTCTTCGCTCCGACCGTCTAAAGGAACGTACCGAAACAATCGTTTCTTACTTGCATGATATTGATCCGGAACGAACACTTGTATTCCTGCGTTCTAAACTTGAGGAAAATGAAAAGAATATCTACTACCAATATGGTCTGGCCTGGGAGTTGCAGTTGTTAAAAGACCGATCCGCCATTGATGAGTACCGGAAGTTCCTTGATATGTGCAGCTACGAGATCTGCAATGATCACCAGATTGAAATTGCGCAAACATTTTTCGCGTGTCTGGAGGGGGACAGTAGTTGCTATTTCGACGAGTCGAGATATTCCTGGGCGTTATAGATCAGCCTTGACCCTCCCCCAACGTCACCCCCTACACTGCCCTCCGTTGTAACAAAATGGGCATCCAATGAACTTGCAGCAATACACCATCGGTGAACTGGCCAGGCTAGCCGGCATCAGTATCCGCAGCCTGCGGCACTACGATTCGATCGGCCTGTTGAAGCCTTCACATCGCGGTGACAACGGCTACCGGTACTACACGGAAGAGGACAGCAAGCGGCTGTTCGACATCCTGTTCTATCGCGCGCTGGGGTTTGCGCTTTCCGAAATCGGTGATCTGTTAAATCGTCCGGTAACAGACAGGCAGAAGCAGTTGCTGGCACAGCGTGGACAACTGGATGCTCACATCACCCGGCTGCATCAGATTCGTGCGCGGCTGGATACATTGATCAATGATGAGGAGAATCAGGCCATGAGTAACGAGAATCGTTTTGCCGTGTTCGACGGTTTCGATCCGGATCAGTATGAAGAAGAAGTGAAAGACCGCTTGGGTGATACCGACGCTTACAGAGAATCCTGTCGTCGCACAAAGAAATATAACAGTCAGGACTGGGCGCGCTACAAGTCCGAGGCCGATGCGCTTAACCAGTCCATGGCGTCATCAATGGACAAGGGTCTGTCTGCTGATGACCCGGCGGTGCTGGAGGCAGTAGAGAAAATGCGCCTGATGATCGATACCTGGT
>JBBDXV010000328.1:0-2783 GCA_040902165.1 Pseudohongiellaceae bacterium | reverse complement strand
CGACCTGGCAGGATTCTCTATGGCCCCGGCTATACTGGTTCGCCCAGCAAATAACCTATCGCAGCGTAACGTCGGACCCGGCTGCTTAAATTTTTGACGTTGCGATTCTGGTACTGCAGTTTCCACTCGAGCTGGCGCTTACCCTCGCCATCTACTACCGGATGATCTGCATTGCCATCGATCTGGTCATTGGTGCCATCGCGGTTTACTATCTGGCCAGGAAAGCGCCTGGGCTACTTGCGCAGGAGCCGGCCAGCTAGACCGATTGTGCAGAATGTGGCGGACGAGGCAGTTCATTAGGCATTTTTCTTTGGCGAGGAAAGTGACGAACTTTACCAGCTGGCCACTTTACTCAGGAAATTGCACTTATTAGTCGAATCCAGGAGTTTGGATTGACAACCAGAGGAGCGATACCGTGGACAATGAAAAGTTTGGACTGAATCGCCGTGAACTACTGGGTGCGGCGGCACTGACAGCAACAGCATTAACCCTTGGCAGTGGTGTTGCTGCACAAGATACCGCAACAGTACCGGCCTTTACTGCCAGTACCGAGTTGAAGCCACTTGCGTTCGATCCAGCCAGACTCGACGGTTTGTCGGAGCGATTGATCCGCTCGCACTGGGAAAACAACTACGGTGGTTCCGTACGAGCATTGGCTGCTGTCAAACAAAAGCTGGTCGTGGCAGCGGCCGATTCCGAGATGCCGGCTTATCTCTACAACGAAATCAAACGCGAACACCTGCTGCGCAACGGCTCGGTGGCACTGCATGAATACTACTTTGACAACCTCGGTGGCAACGGTCAATCCGGTGCCAATGACCGTACCCGCATTGCAGCTTCATTCGGCAGCTTCGATGCCTGGGAAACCGAATTCCGTCGAATGGCAGCAGGGCTTGGTGGCGGTTCCGGCTGGGTAGTGCTGGGCTACAACACCCACAACAAGCAACTGGAAAATTTCTGGATGGGCGATCATGCACACGCGCCAGTGGCGACGTTACCGATACTGGTGCTCGACATGTACGAGCACTCCTACCACATTGACTTTGGCGCCGCCGTGGCAAACTACATCGACGCCTTCATGAAGAACGTGGATTGGGAAACAGTAGCGGGCAGACTTGCAGTCATTCCATCTGTTTAAACTTGACCTGCGCGCCAGCCGAGCGGGCTTCCTGAATAATAATGAATCCAGTCATGCGCTGTCCATCACTGGTGTCATGGGTATTTTTTGCATCTGCATGGTCATCGGCGGCTGTGGCGCTCCCGCCTTCACCTGAGACCGGTTGGTTCGCGACAGCCGGCGATCTGCGTATAAGCGTGGCGCGCAATAACCGGCGGGAACGGGATGGGACGTCCACCGGTAGCTCGATTCCTTTGCTGCGCGTGCGTCAGGGTGCAGGTTATCGCTTTTCATCACACTGGGCGTTGTATGGGAGAGTGGCTTTACTGGTCAATCAGCACACGGATCAGATTGCGTACCATTTTGACGATACCATCACACCCGGCAACCTGACGCTGGATAACCTCTACCTGGCATTCACGCCGCGAAACGGAGTTGAGCTTAAGCTTGGGCGCTTCCAGACTGCTTACGAGCTCAATTCGGTGATTCAGGATAGTCTGTCCCGGCATGATTCGAGCGGAACCTCAGTCGACTGGACCAACGGTGCATCACTGACCTTGGGTATGAATTACAAACTGCACTACATCGCGCAATGGAATCACCGCAGTGGCCCTGGCAATGGGGTAGCTGATCATCCTCTTCTGGACTACCGGCATGGCGGTTCGCGCCTGATGCATTATCTTGCGCTCGAACTGCCAGGCCGTCATGGATGGAGTCAATTGATTGCAGACATAAGTGTGATTCCTGACGTGCTGCCATCATTCACTTCGATTGATGTCGGTCAACATGATCTGGTGGCGTCGACATTGCGCATGGCCCGTGATGTCCCTTTGCACGGGAGGGTTATATTCCATCCCTCATTGGAGTTGGGCTACCAGCGTCGGACACCGAGTCGAATCAGTCTGGGATTGCCTGGCGGCAATGAAGCCAGTGGTCATTGGGGAATAGTGGCCGGGTTCGATCTTCAACACGTTGGACCTGGGAATCTCGGGCTACAAATTGCCCGTGTAGAGGAAGGCTACCTGTTGTCACCGGACTATCCTGCCAACGCAAGCAGCATCGAGTTACGTTACACTTGGCAAACATCCCCTCGTCAGAAGTGGGATATTCGATATCGACTGCGAGAGGACATCAGCCGCTTGGCCGCGCAGCCCATAGAACGGGTCGATCACAATCTGCTGCTTCGCTACTCCCTTCAATTCGGGTCGAACTGAGCTTTTGCAAAAGTAATTGTGTTGGATACCCGCACCCGGATGTAGCTGACGAGCCACTGCTGGAAGTCACCAGACGCTACCGGGAACAGCATTCCCATTCCGGTAACCGGGCGGGGAAATGATACCGGACCGTGAGTGAAGGGTCTCATCTTGCAATTGTAATGAATTGGCGGAAGAGGCAGGAGTCGAACCCACCAGGCCTGCTTTTAACAAACCTCTCCGGGTTTGAAGTCCGGGCACCCCACCGGGGATGTTACTCTTCCGTCGGCGAGTCTAACGTAATTTGTCCGCAGTTCAGAAGTGTCTCGGCGAGAATTTTCGCCGGTGCCATGAAGAGTCGAGCGGCAGTGTAAAGCGCGGAAAAGACCCCGGAACATTGAACCGTGCGGCGGTGAAAGCGCGGGACAGACCAGTCGCTACGACCCCTGGCGCCGGTCCTCCGGACTTCCCTC